>DXUR01000063.1 GCA_019417795.1 Clostridiales bacterium
CCATTCCTGATCTGCGAAACAACATGAAAAATCATACGGAACAAAAGAGGGCCTCGCTTTCAGCGAGGCCCCTTGCTTATGCCATATTCCGGTATTTTTTCAGCTGCTTTTCAAATTCCTCCGGCAGACCGCAGGTCAGCTCCACCAATTCTCCCGTGCGGGGATGGATAAATTTCAGTCCTACAGCGTGAAGGCACTGTCCCTGCAAACCGGGGACCGGTTTTTTGTTGCCGTATACGGTATCTCCCAAAATCGGATGGCCGATGTAGGCCATGTGCACCCGGATCTGGTGGGTGCGGCCCGTTTCCAGACGGCACTCTACATAATTCACACCGGGATAGCGCTCCAGCACCGTCCAATGGGTCACGGCGTTCCGTCCGCCGGCCACCACAGCCATTTTTTTCCGGTCTGCGGGGCAGCGGCCGATGGGAGCGTTCACCGTCCCGGTATCCTCCCGAAGATTGCCGGTGACGATGCAGCGGTAGGTCCGGGCCAGCGTGTGATCCTGAAGCTGCTCCGCCAGTTTCACATGGGCGAAGTCGTTTTTTGCGGCGATGATGAGACCGGAGGTGTCCCGGTCAATGCGGTGGACGATGCCGGGCCGCAGTTCTCCGTTGATCCCGGAAAGGCTGTCCCCGCAGTGATACAGCAGGGCGTTCACCAGTGTCCCGTCCGGGTGTCCCGGTGCGGGGTGGACTACCAGGCCCTTCGGTTTGTTCACCACGATGACGTCCTCGTCCTCGTACACCACATTCAGCGGGATATTCTGAGGCACGATGTCCACCGCCTCCGGCTCCGGCAGTTCCACAGACACCGTTTCCCCGCCGGTCAGCCGGGTGTTTTTAGCGAGGGGTTTTCCCGCCGCCGTCACCCGGCCCTCCTCCATCAGCTTTTGAACGGCGGAGCGGGTCAGCTCCGTTTGCTCTGCCAGCCATGCGTCCAGCCGTTTTCCGGCGTCCTCACTGGCCGTTTGCAGGATCAGAGGTTCCATCCGTTTTCCTCCTGTCATGCTTTTCGTAGAGTAACACGTAGTAGATCGCGCCCAGAATAGCCCCGGACACGATGCACACATCCGCCACGTTGAACGTAGGATAGCTGGGCCAGAATTGGAAGTGGAGCATATCCACCACATAGCCCAGCCGCAGTCGGTCGATGATATTGCCGATGCCGCCGGAGAGGATCAGGCAGCAGGCGCAGATCCCCAGCGGGTGCCGGACGATCTTCCGGGCCAGCACCCACAGTACCACCGCCAAAATGACGCCGGTGACACCCAGCAGCAGCCACTTCTGCCCGGCAAAGCTGGACCACGCCGCGCCGTAGTTGTGGACCCGCATCAGTTCCAGAAATCCCGGAAACAAAGAAGTGGTCTCCCCCATCTGCAAATGGCCCACGACCCAGGCCTTGACCCACTGATCGGCGCCCAGCAGCGCCGCCCCCAGCAGGCCGAAAATCACATAGTACATAAACGCTCCTTTTTGCAAAGGCTTTTCCAAGCCCGTCTCGGTTTCAGAAATTGCTACCAGTATACACGAAGTCCGCCTAAAATGCAACGCCGGGGGAGCTATGCTCCTCCGGCGTGTGAAACTATCGATAAAGTGGTAGATCCTCCGTGACGGTAAGGTAGGGCAGCCGTTAGCGGCTCTGCCGCTTTACGGATGCTGCATACCCCTTGCGGGTAAAGGGTGTGTGCGGGACTACGCCCGCAGGCGTGTTTCGGAGCGCAACCGCCGAAGGCGGCTCTTGGCGCGTAGATAACCCAAGAAGGGATACACCGTCGGCTCAAGCCAAACAGCGGATACTGCATATCCGCTGATTGGGAGCCTTCCTCGAAACAGGCTTGCTTCATCCGCCACTGGCGGCGCTTCGCCTGTTTCCCCGCACCATTGAAATCAAATATTTTCAGAACTTTAACAAAGTTCTGAAAATAAGAGCAGCGTGGCGAAAATATTTTCGCCACGCTGAACGCCGGGGGAGCTATGCTCCCCCGGCGTGTACTTTAGTCTTGATCCTCGGCGTCCGCAGCCGGAACGTTCTCCGGCTGTTCATGGGTTTTCTCCCCGAACACCGTCAGGAAGGCGTCCCGCTCCATGGTCTCGTGCTCCAGCAGGTACTGGGCCACCTGCTCCAGCTTATCTCGCTGCGCTTCCAGAATATCCTGGCAGCGGCGGTAGGCGCCGTCCACCAGATCCTTGACCTCCTGATCGATCTGGGCGGCCACAGCCTCGGAATAGCCCCGGCTGTGCCCCATGGTACGGCCAATGAACACCTCGTCATTGCCGCTGTCAAAGGACACGGTTCCCAGCCGCTCGCTCATGCCGTACACCGTCACCATCTTCCGGGCGATGGCGGTGGCACGCTGGATGTCGTTGCTGGCGCCGGTGGAAATATCGTTGAGACAAAGCTTTTCAGCCACACGGCCGCCCAGCAGACCCACGATCTGATCCTCCATGTAGTGCTTGGAAAGGTAAGAGCGGTCCTCCTCCGGCAGGGAAATGGTCATACCGCCGGCCATACCTCTGGGGACAATAGTGATCTGGCTCACCGGGTCTTGTCCCGGCAGCATGTGCATGACCACCGCATGGCCCGCCTCGTGATAGGCTGTCAGTTCCCGCTCGTGCTGGGGGATCACCCGGCTCTTTTTCTCCGGACCGGCGATGACCTTGATCTCCGCATCCTTCAGATCCTGCATGGTGATGAAATGCTGATCCTTCCGGGCTGCCAACAGTGCGCCCTCGTTGATGAGGTTTTCCAGATCCGCGCCGGTGAAGCCCGCAGTGCCTTGAGCCAGCTTACGGAGGCTCACGTCCTCCGCAAGGGGTTTCCCCTTGGCGTGGACCTTCAGGATCTCCTCCCGGCCCTTGATATCCGGCAGGCCTACATACACCTGCCGGTCAAACCGTCCGGGCCGCAGCAATGCGGGGTCCAGCACGTCCGCCCGGTTGGTGGCGGCCAGGACCACCACGCCCTCGTTGGCGGCAAAGCCGTCCATCTCTACCAAAAGCTGGTTCAACGTCTGCTCACGTTCGTCATGACCGCCGCCCAGACCGGTGCCGCGCTGGCGGCCCACGGCGTCGATCTCGTCAATGAACACAATGGCGGGGGACTGCTTTTTCGCCTGCTCAAACAGGTCCCGGACACGGCTGGCGCCTACGCCCACATACAGTTCCACAAAGTCGGAACCGGAAATGGACAGGAAGCCCACGCCGGCCTCGCCGGCCACCGCCTTGGCAAGCAGCGTCTTGCCGGTGCCCGGAGGGCCCACCAGCAGCACGCCCTTGGGGATCCGGGCACCCAGATCGATATACTTCTTTGGATTTTTTAGGAACTCCACGATCTCCCGGAGCTCCTCCTTTTCCTCGTCGGCTCCCGCCACATCGGCAAAGGTGACCTGCTTATCCTTTTCGCTGAGACCACGGATCTGTGCGGAGCCAAACTTTGCCATCCGGTCCGGCCCCATGCCTCCCTGTGCCCGGACGCTCATGAGGTACCACATACCGCCGAACATCAGCGCCATCATCAGATAGGGGAGCATGATCCCCAGCCAGTCAGTCCCCTCCGGAGGGGGATAGCTGTAAGATTTGATGATCCCTGCTGCTTTCTGCTCCTTTACCAGATCGTTGAGATCGCTGTAAAAGAGGGTATAGTCATGGATCCGGCAGCGGACCGGCTGGTCGCTGCCCTTGACCTGCAGCATCAGCGTGCTGGAATCCGTAAAGCGGAAGGCCTCCACCTTCTGCTGCTCAAAAAGCTGCACCATCTCATCATAGGTCATCTCATCCCGCTGATTGAGCTGGGTCAGCCAGCTGACACATAAAATCACGATCAGCATCAGCGGCAGAATGCTGACGCCGGGTCTTCTTTTTACCATACGGGGGATCCCCCCTTTCTGTATTATCGCCGCATACAGGCGGCTGCGACGGTTCCCGCACCTGCCGGGAATCGCCGGTCATGCTCAGGTGTTTTCGTAAACGGCGGGCTTCAGCACACCGATGTAAGGCAGATTCCGGTAAAGCTGGGCATAATCCAGACCGTAGCCCACCACGAATTCGTCCGGCACCACAAAGCCGGACAGATCCGCTTCCACCGCCTTTTCCCGGCGGGAGGGCTTATCCAGCAGCGTCACGATAGAGATGCTCTTGGCACCCTTTGCCATCAGGTAGCTTTTCAGGAAGGCCAGAGTATTGCCGGAGTCCAGAATATCCTCCACAATGACGATCTCCCGGCCCGTGATGTCCTGCTGGAGATCATGGGTGATCTGCACCCGGCCGCTGGACACGGTGCCGTTCTGGTAAGAGCTGACAGCGATGAACTCCACGTCGCACATCAGCTGGGAAGCCCGCATCAAATCAGCCATGAAAATGAAGGAGCCCTTCAGCACCCCCAGAAACAAGGGGCGGTGTCCCTCATACCGCTTGTACAGCGCTTCACCCAACTCCGCGATTCGGGTCTTCAGCTCCTCTTCCGTTACCAGAACCTTGAGAATGTCTTTCTCCATCTCACTATTCATTGTTGTTCTCCTCTGTCACTTTTAAAAATATCACCCGCACCGCCCGCTCATATCGGTCCGGTGCGAAATTTTCCTGGATAGGCAGCCCCGGCACCGCCGCCGCGATGCCGTTCACCCGCAGGACCGGAAGCCGGTCCCGCTCCTGTGGGGAAATTCCCCGTTCTCCGCACAGGCGCTTGACAGTGCGGCCGTTCAGTCGGTCCTTGGAGTCCCAGGCCGTCACAGTCAGGTCGGCGGTCTCCGAGATGGAAATGAGAACACCCTCACCGGCCGACTCTGCCAGACTAACCTGCCACTGACCGAATGTGACGGTCTCTCCCACGGAAACAGCCTGCACCGCCGGCGCAGACGCCGCCTTGAAAAAGCGCAGCGCCGCCGGCTCCCGGAGGACCGTGACGCCGTAGGGCAAGGAAAGCTGGCCCCGGTCCAACGTCAAAACCGCCCGGATATGAGCGGCGGTCAAGTCCTTTTCATGGCCTGCCACCGCCGCCAGCACCGCCAGCACCAGCCGTCCCCGCAGGGCCTCCGGCGCGTCTTGCAGCATGGCAAGAGGAACTGTCCCGGAAACGTTTGGGGGCACGGCGCATTGGGCCAGCAGTTTTCGACACGCAGCGTCCAGAGCCGCTTCATCCGCCGCCAGCAGCGATGCCGTGCGGCTCATGTTCTCCACAACTCTGGGATTCAGCTTCTTCAAAACCGGGAGCACCTGATGGCGCAGCATGTTCCGGGCGGCATCGTCCGTCCCATTGGTGGAATCCTCCACAAAAGGGATGCGGTGTTCTGCGGCGTAGGCCGCCAGCTCCGCCCGGGTCACACTCAGCAGCGGACGCAGGATACAGTCCCGCTTTTCCGGAATGCCAGTCAGCCCTTTCAGGCCCGTGCCCCGCAGCAGATTTAACAGCATGGTCTCTGCGCTGTCATCGGCGTGGTGGGCGGTCAGAATGCAGCCAAAGCCCTCCCGCCGCCGGGTCTCCTCCAAAAATTTATAGCGCAGCTGCCGGGCGGCTTCCTCAACGGTGCGCCCGGTTTTCTCCGCAAAGGCCCGGACATCGCCCCGGCCCGCGAAAAAAGGAATTTCACGGGCGGCGCACCAGTCCCGGACGAAGGCCTCGTCCCGGTCCGCCTCCGCCCCCCGGAGCTGGTGATTGAAATGGGCAGCGGCTACCCGCCGTCCCTGCTTCTGCCCCTGCCGGACCGTCATTTCCAGCAGGCACATGGAGTCCAGTCCGCCGGACACGGCGCACAGTGCGCCGCCCTCCGGCAGCTCCACCGCCGTCAGAGAATCAGTCATCCTCATCATAGCGGTTTTCCAGCGTGGCAAAGGTGGTGTACTCCGGCATCCACCGCAGTTCCACCTTGCCAGTCTCGCCGTGACGGTTTTTCGCTACGATACACTCGGCAATATTCCGCTTTTCGGAATCCTCGTTATAGTAATCGTCACGGTACAGGAACATTACGATGTCGGCATCCTGCTCGATGGCACCGGATTCACGGAGGTCCGACAGCATGGGCCGTTTGTCGTCCCGCTTCTCGTTAGCACGGGACAACTGGCTCAGGCAGATCACCGGCACATTCAGTTCCTTGGCCATGACCTTCAGCATACGGGACATTTCGCTGACCACCTGCTGACGGTTCTCGCCGCTGCGTCCACCGGATGCGGAGGTCATCAACTGCAGATAGTCGATGACTACCAGGCCCAAGCTGTCGATCCGGCGGCATTTGGCGTTCATATCCGCCACGCTCAGCATGGGGTTATCGTCAATACGGATATCCACTCTATTCAATACGCCGGCAGCGGCGGCGATCTTCTCCCAGTCCGTCTCCCGCAGAGAGCCGGTAACAAGCCGGGTGTTCTCCACACAGGCCTCGGAGCTGAGAAGCCGGGTCGCCAGCTGCTCCCGGGACATTTCCAGCGAAAACATGGCCACGGTCTTTTTCTCAGACTTCGCCACATTCAGTGCTACGTTCAGTGCAAAGGAGGTTTTTCCCATACCGGGACGGGCCGCCAGCAGGATCAGGTCCGATTTATTCAGGCCGCTGATCTTCCGGTCCACAGCGGACAAGCCGGTGGACAGGCCCGGAAGTCGGCTTTCGCTCTCGCTCATCTCGTTGAGCCGGTCCAGCACATCTGGCAGCACCATCCGCAGAGGCACCATATCCTGCGCACTCTGGCCGCGGCGGACGGCGTAGATCTTCTGCTCGGCAGCTTCCAGAATGGCAGCGGCTTCTCCGATGCCCTCCTGCACCAGCACCGTGATCTCCCCCGCCGCCTGAGCAACGCCCCGCAGCAACGCCTTATCCCGAACGATGGCCACATACTCCATCACGTTGGCGCTGGTGGGGGTGATCTCCATGAGCTGCGCCAGATAGGAGCGGGTGGTATTTTCGTCATAAGTCCCGGCCTTTTGCATCTCCTCACAGACGGTGATGCCGTCAATAGGCCGGGCGTAGGTGAACATGGTGTAGATGGTCTCAAAAATCTCCCGGTTCTGCCGCAGGTAGAAGTCCGAGGGCACCAGCTTATCCATCACGTCCTTGACGCAGCCCTCGTCGATGAGCATGGAACCTAAAACGGCCTGCTCGCCCTCCAACGAATGGGGCATCTGCCGCAGCAGAAGATCTTCGTTAGCCATGGAACTCTCCTTCCCGCTTCTCCGGAAGCGCAAGTTAGACATTCAGACATGCAATCATTTTTGTCAGGGCGTCCCCCAGGGGAGCCTCTCTTGCCCCTGCGGGGCAATTCACCTTCTGTACCTGACAAAAACACATTGACTCAGCTGCCTTGGGCAGCGTTCACCAGTGAGCGGATCTCACTGGTGCGGGGGCTGCTCAAGGGGAAACCGCCGCAGCGCCGCCAGTGGCGGAATAAGCAAGGCTGTTTCGAGGATGCGGCACGATTTGCAGTCTTATCATAGAGACTGCAAATCGTATTGCCGCGACGGTGTATCCTGATCCCCCTTGAATTAGTCTTACTTCTCCTCGCAGACGGTGACGTACACGGTACCGCTGACCTCAAAGCCCAGCTTGGCCTTCACCTGATAGCTGCCGTAGGCCTTGATCGGCTCATCCAGCACGATCTTCTGCTTGGGAATATCCACGCCGTACTGGGCCTTCAGGCCCTCGGAGATCTCCTTGTTGGTCACGGCGCCGAACAGCTTGCCGCCGTTGCCGGCCTTGGCGCTGAGCTTTACGGGGCAGTTCTGGAGCTTCCCGGCGATCTCCTGCGCCTCAGCCTTCAGCCGGGCTTCCTCGGCCTTGCGGGCCTTCTCCTTCAGGTTCATGGTGTTGATGGCGTCCGCCGTGGCAGGCACCGCCAGCTTTCTGGGCAGAAGGAAGTTCCGGCCGTAGCCCTCGGAAACCTCGATCATCTCGCCCTTCTTGCCCTGACCCTTCACGTCCTGCTGTAAAATCACTTTCATGTTATATATCCTCACTTTCCGAATGTTCTGAATGAATTTGCTTTTTCAATTCCTGAAGCTCCGCTTCCAGCGCTTCGACCTTTTGTGCCGTGCTGCTCCACGCGCAGACAGCAATCGCCAGAATCAGTGCGATCACAGCGCCTGCCCGATAGATGCCGGTACCTCTGAGATCAAACAGCATCCACCCACCAAAGAAGATAAATACCTCCATCAGGATCAGGCAGACCGCATACGCCTTCAAAAACGCCTTCATAGGCCACCTCACTTTTCAAAGTATGCGTCCAGAACCCCAATCAACTGCTGACGGACACTCTCCGGGTCCGTGTCCTCGATCCGTGCGCCTGCGGTGGTAGAGTTGCCGCCGCCGCCCAAGGCCTCCAGGATCACCTGCACGTTGATCTCGCCCAGAGACCGGGCTGACATCAGCACAGCTCCCTCGGCGGCGTAGATCACGAAGGAAGCCTGAACGCCCTTCAGGGTCAGCAGATCGTCCGCCGCCTGAGCTGCCGCAACGCGGTCCACGCCCGGCTCCTCCACCACGGAGACCGCGATGTTGCTCCGGTACATCTCCGCGCGGCGGATGATGTCGTATTTCGTGACCATATCCTTCAAATCGCCCTGGAACAGCCGCTGGACCTCAGCCGTATCCGCGCCGGAACGCCGCAGGAAGGCCGCCGCCTCAAAGGTGCGGCCGCCGGTCCGCTGAGTGAAGTGCTTGGTATCCAGCACGATACCTGCCAGCAGCGCCCCCGCTTCCTCCCGCAGAAGGTCGGTAGGCTCCACCAGATATTGCAGCAGCTCCGTCACCAGTTCGCTGGCGGACGAGGCGTAAGGCTCGTGGAAGTTGAAGGCAGCATTTTCGATATAAGTCGCTGCCCGGCGGTGATGATCAATGACCGCCACCCGGTTGCAGGATTCCAAAAGCTGGGGATTTTCCACCATGTCCGGACGGTTGGTATCCACCACCACCAGAAGCGTGTCGGCCCGCATCTGCAAAAATGCCTCAGCAGGGGTAAGGAACACACCGCTGTACTCCGGCAGCGCATCCAGCCGGGCGATCAGGGTCTCAGCCGCAGTGTGCTCCCGGTCAATGACGATTCGGGCCTGCTTTCCACGCTTCCGGGCGGCGCAGCAGATACCCGCGGCAGCGCCCACGGCGTCCATATCCGCAAAGGAGTGGCCCATGATGTAGACCTCTCCCGCGTCTGCGATCAGCTCCCGGAAGGCGTTGGCCATCACGCGGGATTTCACTTTGGTCCGCTTCTCCGTGGCCTTGGTACGGCCGCCGTAGAAGGCGAAGTCCACCTGATTCCGCACCACCGCCTGATCGCCGCCCCGGCTCAAAGCCATTTCCAGCGAGAGCTTGGCGTTTTTGTACAGCTCCGGGATACTGGGAGAATCCTTGCCGATGCCGATGGACAAGGTTGGGTGGATATTCTCCGCCACCCGGATGGCCCGGACAGTGTCCAGAATGGAGAACTTTTCGTCTACAAAATGCTGAAAATACTGTTCTTCAAACAGGAACAGGTAATGGTTCCGGTCCGTTTTCAGCAGGATGCCCTGGCCTGCATTGGCCCAAGTCTGCAATTTTTCGTCGATCTGCGCCAGGACCGCGCTGCGCTGGGTATCCTCGCAGGCCTTCATCAGGTCCTCGTAGTTGTCCAGCATCAGGATCGCCGCCACCGGGCGGCTGGCCTCGTAGACCTCTCTCAGATGATCAGCCTCCGTAGTCTCCACCCAGTAGGTGGTGGCCACCAGGCTCTGCACGCCGGTGCGGTTCCGGGAGCGCACCAGGCTGCCGTAGACCCGGAAACGGTGATTGTTCAGCTCCACCCGCTCCGGGCTTTCCTGCTTTCCGCTCAGCAGCCACTGGACCTGAAAATCCGGTACAGCCTCGGAAAGCCGCATCTCAAAGAGATGCTCCCGGACGCCGGCCAGCTGCAAAAAGCTCTCGTTGCTCCAGATGATCTCCCCGGTATCCGGCCGGAACACCAGCGTGGGCAGAGGGGAGTTGATGAGGGTGGACTTACTGGCGGTGTCCACGCTGCCGGTGACAGAGTCGATGTACTGCAAAACGCCCTGCCGCCGCTTCTGATTGCTCTGTCGGAAATAGAAGTACAGCAGAACGGTCAGCGTTCCCTCAGCCAAGGCCAGCTGCCAGTTGACAGGGATGGCCGCCACGGCGAACAGCAACATAACGGCGAAATAAAATTTTAAATTCGGCTCCAACAGGCGGGAGAGTTTCTTATTGCTCATTCCTTACCTCATTCTCCGATGGGGCAGGCTGGCCTGTCCCTCAGAAATCATGAAATTCATCCGATAGGTTTTTTTATTATATCAGTTTACCGGCAAATACACAATGGTATTTCTACTGAAATCTTACGAAAACAGGCGACAGGCGGGGCGGATACGCCCGATGGCGGAAACGCCCCGCTGCCCCGTGGGGCAGCAGGACGTTTTTTTAAGTGGATTCCTTTTCATGGAGTCTGATCCAAAGGGTATGGGCCACATTTTGCGGCAGCACCGCCGCCAGTGCCGTCTCGTCCGCCTCCCGGATGGCCTTCACCGTGCCGAAACGCTTCCGCAGCTCCGCCTGCCGCTTGGGTCCCAGACCGGGAACGCCGTCCAGTACGGAGCGCATGGCGCTCTTGGTATGGTGCTGGTGGTGATAGGTGATGGCGAAACGGTGGGTCTCCTCCTGGATCTGGCCGATGAGTGAAAACACCGCCTGATCGTTCACAATGCCGATCTCCCGGCCCTCTGGGGTGACCAGCGCCCGGGTGCGGTGGCGGTCATCCTTCACCATGCCGAAGATGGGCACCGTGCAGCCGAATTGTTCCGCCACCTCCCGGACGGCGTCGGCATGGGTCACGCCGCCGTCGATCAAAAACACATCCGGCAAGGGCAGAAACTTTTCGTCCCCGTCCGCCGCCCTTTGCAGCCGCCGCCGCAGCACCTCCCGCATGGAGGCGTAGTCATCCGGGTGCCCGCCGGTCAGTTCCTTGATCTGGAACCGGCGGTAGGCGGATTTCAAGGGCTTTGTCCCCTGATAGACCACCATGGAGGCCACAATGTCGCTGCTGCCGGTGTTGGAAATATCGAAGGACTCCATCCGCTTCGGCGGATGGGGCAGATTCAGCATTTTCTGCAATACCTCCAAGGTGTAGGCCGTTTTTTCCTCGGCGGTGGTGGCCCGCTGGACCTCTTCCTGGGCGTTGCGGACAGCCATGTCCGCCAGGGTGGATTTCTCCCCCCGCTGGGGCACGTGGACCCAGACCCGGTGGCCCGCCCGCTGGGTCAGGGCCTCCGACAGCTCCTCGCAGTCCCCGGTGTCCACGCACAGCAGAATTT
>DXUR01000630.1 GCA_019417795.1 Clostridiales bacterium
CCTTTAAGGAGCAGGACGCCAACGGCAACGGTGATCCGAACGACGAGATTCCTCTGACCGGCAGCGCTAAGACGAATCTGTTTGACTGGATCCGCTACATCAACCCCTGGGGCCTCACGGACAGCTTGCAGGAGAACTTCCTGGCTTTGGATCAGGAGACGCTGAAGCCTGTTTTCATTCCGGCTGACGAGCGCTATAAGGAAGCAGTTGCTTTCTTCCATAAGTTGTACGCAGAAGGCATTATGGATCCGGAGTTCATCACGCAGGATGGTTCCATGTCCGACGCAAAAATGAAAAACGCAGATGTATCTCTGGTAGGTACCGGTATCGCTTGGGAAACCTCCTCTGCTACTCAGCCTCATTCGGACGAATATGTTGCGATGCCTCCGCTGGCCGGTCCTAACGGCGACCGCTACATCCGCGGCAACGATGAAATCATCATTTATCATCGCAACGAGTATACCATTACCACCGCTTGTGAGCATCCCGAAGTGGCTATGCGTTGGGCGGATTACTTCTCTACCGATGACATTTCTGTCCAGTCTTACTGGGGCCCCTACGGTGTGGTGCTGAATAAGGACGAGGACGGCAACATTACCTTCTTGGATCCTCCCGAAGGGAAGAACGGTGACCAGTGGTACTGGGAGATTTCTCCTCGCGACTACGGTCCGAAGTATGTGACCCCCGAGTTTGAAGCGAAGATCACTCTTCCTGCGGATAGCGGCGACGGCGCTAAATTGAAGGAAGACGAGATTATGAAGGAATTTGTGGCAAAGCCCTATCCTGTTGTGAACTACACCGCTGAACAGTCCGAAGAGATTTCTTCTCTGACGGTGGACATTTACAAGTATGTTAACGAGACCTGGGCCAGCTGGATTGTCAACGGCGGCATCGACGAGCAGTGGGATGCCTATGTGGATCAGTTGAACCAAATGGGCCTGGAGCGTTTAATGGAGATTTATCAGGAAGCTCTGGATGTTTACAATAACGCGGGCTAATGGACAAATATTGATTTGTTGAGATTTTAGGAAAGCTTTCGAGCAGGACCTGAAGGCTGTTCCGGCCTTCAGGTCTTGCTTTGCTTTTATCGAAAATTCAAGAAATCAAATATGGAGAACAACAGACAGTGTTGGAGGAGTTTCATGGAGAAAAAAGTATTTCGCGTGGGAAGCGTAGGCATTGGTGGAATTTCTCGAGGCGTTCACCTTCCCGGAATTCACAAAAGCCCGGATCTGGAACTTGTGGCCGTGTGCGATCTAAAGCCTGAGCGCATGGAGTACGCCAGAAATACATACGGTATTCGAGAAGATCACTGCTTTGCGGATTATCACGATTTGATTGCCTGCCCGGATGTGGATGTGATTGATATTTCCACTTCTAACAACGCCCACTTTGAGGTGGCCAAGGCAGCTATTGAAGCCGGAAAACCGTTTTGCTTGGAGAAACCTGTCACCTTAACAGCGGAGGAGGCCGACATCTTGGCCAAAGCCGCACAGGAAAAAGGGATTCCCAATATGGTGTGCTTTTCCTACCGCTTTAAGGCTGCTGCCCGCTACGCCAAGGAATTGGTGGAGAAGGGAATGTTAGGCGACATTTATCACGTTTACATGCAGTATCTGCAGGGCGGCGGCGGTCCTTCCTATGATTTGCCCCGTTCTTGGAGATACCAAAAAAAGCTGACCGGAACCGGCGCACTGGGCGATTTGGGCTGTCACGCTCTGGATTTGGTAAGTTTTGTCACCGGTAAAAATTACCGGAAGGCTGTGGGACATACGGATACTTATGTGACCCAGCGCCGTCTGGAAGAGGGCGAAGGATACGGTCCGGTAGATGTAGATGACTTCTGCCATTACTTGATGGAGATGGATGGAAAGACTTCGGCAAATTTCTCTGTCACCCGATTTGCCTATGGCAGAGGAAATTACCAGCGTATGGAAATATACGGGAGCAAGGGCGGCTTGGTGTACAGCTTGGATGTTACTCCCGGTGTAGATGAATTAGAGGTCTGCTTTGGCTACCCCTATGACAGGTCCGGAATCTACACAAAGCTTCCCATTCCCCAGCGTTTCCAGTGCGATCAGATGCAGTCCTTTGCAGATATTCTCAACGGGTGCAGCGATGGCATGGCTGCCACCATTCAAGACGGCTGCCGCATTCAGCATGCATTGGACGTAATTATCCGCTCTGCGGAAGAAGAAAAATGGCTACCCTGTGATTAATTCATGATATGAGAGGAGTTTTTTTAAAATGGCAATTCGAGTAACTGTTTGGAACGAATACCTTCATGAGGTTCAATTCCCGGAAGTGGCTGAGGTGTACCCCAAGGGAATTCACGGCTGCATCGCAGACTTCCTGAAAGAAGCCGGTATGGATGTGAAAACCGCCACGCTGCGAGAGCCGGAACACGGACTGACTCAGGAGGTTGTAGACAATACGGATGTGTTGATTTGGTGGGGTCACATGGCTCATCAGGAAGTGTCGGATGAGATTGTGGATCGCGTTTACAATCGTGTTCTGGAAGGAATGGGCCTTATCGTTCTTCATTCCGGCCATGCCTCTAAAATCTTCCGGAAGCTGTGCGGAACGGATTCCTGGAAATTGAAGTGGCGCGAGGACGGCGAGAAGGAAATCCTTTGGGTTGTAGATCCCAGCCATCCCATTGTAGACGGTCTGGACGAGAAAATTATCATTCCGCACGAGGAGATGTACGG
>DXUR01000631.1 GCA_019417795.1 Clostridiales bacterium
CAACCAGCACGATCACGTTATAGGGGTTGGTTACGACTGCCTTGACCTGATTCTTGAAACGCCTGGATTTCGAATAAGACTGATCTAATGGTTTCATCGTGGACAGGATCCCTCTCTTTCCTCTTGCGTGGAGGTGCGGCTTGCTATCGCAAACGTTTTCAGTCCTCCTGGTTTTTATGATATATTTTTCATAAGAAAAAGTCAAGAATTTAATATATATTTGGCATATTATAATAGAACAAGTGTATTTATTTTATGCACCTTGCATAGTTAAGCCAACGCAACACCAACGCAACGCCAACGCAAACTATTGCGCAAACGCTTTCCATTTTGTCGCAGGCTTTTTCATCGATGCAGAAATACGATGATCGCGGGGCAAACAAATGACCCGATCGAAATTTTACATTGCACCTCTCTGAGATCTGCCCTATAATTGGGTATCCCCTACCCTTCCGGTGAAGAAATTGCCGGATCAAAGCGCGCAATGCTCACTTTTATCGGGATATCCGCGCGTATTCTGCACCCCCCGCTTTCTTCCGCGGCATGATCCCGGTTATAACACCCAAAAAAACACGAGGAGTACAAGGCCATGAAAAATGTAAACGCATATACCGGGCCGCAGCGGTTCGCTCATCGCGGCTTAGTCCAGGCTGCGCCTGAAAACACGCTGGGCGCTTTCCAGGGAGCTGTGGACGGCGGATACGAGGGGATCGAAATTGATGTCCAAATGACCAGAGACGGCGAGATCGTCATTGCCCACGACAGCAATTTCACCCGGATGACGCTCGGCCATCCAGACGGCGGATCAAATCGCCGGATCAGAGATCTGACCTGGGATGAGATCCAGAAAATCGAATTGCCTTACGCAAATCACCTGCTGAGCGAAGTGCCGCCGGAGCATTCCGAGATCCAATTGCTGGCAACGCTGCCAAAGCTTGTCATGGGTCAGGTTGAGGGGCGGGATTACGAAACGGCCCTTGCGGAGGATGGGCGCATGGCTCATCTGATGCGCTTTTCCGATTTTGACGCATGGCTGGCCGCTCAGAGCAGAAGCATCACGGTCGAAGTTGAAGTCAAAGCCCCCGGCCTTGCTGGACCGATACTGGAATTGCTCAGTCGATCTCCCAATACCGGCAGCTACATCCTCTTTTCCGGAGATCCGGTCTACGTGGAAGAAATGCAGGCGGCAGTTCGCAAAAACGGAAAGCCAACCGGTTTGCGGATGGGGGCTAATATGCGCCGCTTAACGGAGGAAACCAAGCGGATGATCCCGAACATGGATCTGTTTGAAGTGGGGCTCAACGCGGATGCGTTTACCTGCGAGGATGTTCGCTGGCTGGAAGAGCATGGGATCCATGTGTTCTCGAATCTGGGAGATTATCCCGATTGGTGGGAAAAATTGGTTACACGCGGCGTGTTGGGGTTTAAGACCAACTACGCGGCGGCGTACACCAACTGGTGGAATTCCCGGCACTGAGCTTCAAGCCTGCCCGATTGCTAGTGATTTGCCGCAGGACGCTGACCATGCCGGGATGGCCACACAGCTGACAGTATTTTATGGCCTCCGAATGTGCGGCAGGCTGTGCCTGACCGAGCTGCTATACCCTGGCAGCAGTCTCTCTTTTTTCTTCCCTCGCAGGCAGATTTTTCTCGGTTTTTCACGGGTGTGATCCTGCGCTTTTTGCGGAAATCGCCAGACGCAAATTTTGTTTGACACCATTGGGAATCGTGCTATGATAAGAGTGAAAGCACCCCCTGCATACGCACTTTATAAAACCGGATCATGGAGGGTAATGATATGGATTTTGAAGCGATCAAGGCTGCGGCCCAAAATTATCAGGCGGACATGACCCGCTTCCTGCGGGAGATGATCTCCCACCCCAGCGAAAGCTGCGAGGAGCGGGAGGTGGCCCACTGCATCAAGGCTGAGATGGAGCATCTGGGCTATGACAAGGTGGAAGTCGACGGTCTCGGCAACGTCATCGGCTGGATGGGTAACGGCGAGAAGATCATCGCCATCGACTCCCACATCGACACGGTAGGCATCGGCAACCTCTCCAACTGGGAGGCCGACCCCTACGAGGGCTATGAAACAGACGATGTGATCTACGGCCGGGGCGGTTCCGACCAGGAGGGCGGCATGGCCTCCGCCGTTTACGGCGCCAAGATCATGAAGGATCTGGGGCTGATCCCTGAAGGCTATAAGATCATGGTGGTCGGCTCCGTGCAGGAGGAGGACTGCGACGGTATGTGCTGGCAGTACATCGTCAACAAGGTCTTCAACGGTCCCGAGGACGCCCGGAGCAAGATTGAGTTCGTGATCTCCACTGAGCCTACCGACGGCGGCATCTACCGGGGCCACCGGGGCCGCATGGAGATCCGCGTGGATGTGAAGGGCATCTCCTGCCACGGCTCCGCTCCGGAGCGGGGAGACAACGCCATCTACAAAATGGCCGATATCCTCCAGAACATCCGCGCTCTCAACGAAAACGGCGACGGCCCCTCCAATGAGATCAAGGGGCTCGTGAAAATGCTGAATCCGGAATTCAACCCGGAGCACGCCGAGGACGCTCAGTTCCTGGGCCGTGGCACCTGCACCGTGTCCCAGATCTTCTACACCTCTCCCTCCCGCTGCGCTGTGGCGGATAGCTGCGCCATTTCCGTGGACCGCCGCATGACCGCCGGCGAGACCTGGGATTCCTGCCTGAA
>DXUR01000632.1 GCA_019417795.1 Clostridiales bacterium
CGGCGGGCAGCGCGTCATATTTCTCCTGCTCTCCCTCCGGGATACAGCAGCCCTCATCCTCAAAGACAAAGTGGGCACTTCCGATGATGACCTTTTTATTTTCCACCATACTGGAAATACCGTGGGCCACCACATACTGCACCTGCGAATGGTATTCCTCATGGGTAAGGCCCCGCCGCTTCGCCTCCTCCACCACGGCGTTGGCCATGGAGTGGGGGTAATGCTCCTCCAGACAGGCGGCGAGGCGGAGCATATCCGCTTCCCGGTGTCCGCCGAAGGGAACAATCTGCGCCACCTTCGGCGTGGCGTAGGTCAGCGTACCGGTCTTGTCGAACACAATGGTATCCGCCTTGGCCACAGCCTCCAGAAAACGCCCGCCCTTGACAGAAATGTGATGCCCGCTGCTTTCCCGCATGGCAGACAGCACCGCGACAGGGATCGCCAGCTTCAGCGCGCAGGAGAAGTCCACCATCAAAACGGCCAGCATCTTGGTCACATCGCGGGTCAGCAGATAGGTCACAGCCGTGCCGCCCAGCGTATAGGGAACCAGCCTGTCCGCCATGCGGGACGCCTTGTCCTCAGCGGTGGATTTCAGCTTTTCCGATTCCTCGATCATGCGGACCACCCGGTCATAGCGTCCGCTGCCAGACACCTTTTCCACGCAGACCACACACTCGCCTTCCTCGGCCACCGTACCGGCATAAACAGGGCTGCCGGGCCACTTGGCCACCGGCATGGATTCTCCGGTGAGAGAGGACTGGTTCACCATGGCCTCGCCCTCCACCACCCGGCCATCCAGCGGGATCATGCCGCCGGTGCGGATCACGATGCGATCCCCCGGCTTCACGTCGGTGACCTTCGTCAGCACCTCGGTGCCGTCTACCTGCTGCCAGACGTTTTCTACCCGTAGGCTCATGGCGGAGGCAAGATCGGCCACGGACTTCTTGTGGGTCCACTCCTCCAGAATTTCCCCCAGCCGCAGCATGAACATGACCGAACCGGCGGTGGCGAAATCTCCCCGCACCATAGACACAGTGACGGCGGTAGCATCCAGCACGGCAACGGACAGCTTCCGGTGCCACAGGGCCAGAAGCCCTTCTTTGATGTACTTTGCGGAGCGGATCACAGCCAGCGCCGACGTCACCGGCGCCGGCAGAAACAGGTTGGAAGCGCAGCGGCGCATAACAGTGAGGGCGAGCTTATCCTCAAATTCCCGGTTCAAGGTGCGGGAGGTGTGCTCCGGCGCCAGATCCAGCTTCTCCGCTTTTTCAAAGGAGAACCGGGCCAGCGCACGGATCATGCACTCCCGCTCCGCGTCATACACCACCACGGCGTCCCGCGTCCGGTCATAGACCTTGACGGAGCGCACACCGTCTACCGCCAGCAGATAGTATTCCAGCACGTCCGCCTGCCGCAGCGTCATTCGCTTGCAGCAAAGATGGACCCGCAGCCGCCCGGCCGTATCATGTAGGATCGTGCATTTCATGGATCACTCTGCCTGGCTTTCCTCTTCTGCGGAGGTATCCTCCACCACATTAGCGGTCTCAGCCTCCGTGCGCTGGGCGTTGATGGCCTTAGCCTCCGCATAGACGTCATCCGCCCCCTCACGCACAGCGGTCACAGCGGTCATCACGCTGTCCTTTGCCCGCAGGGCGGCAGCGGTGGTCTGAGCGTAGGCTCTTTTCGCGTCCTTGCTGCCCAGCAGCTTCATACCGGCGGTACCAAACAGAACGCCTGCGGCAAACAAACCAATTTTCTTCATAACAATTATCCTCCTATATGGATTTTATTTATTTCAAACCGATGGCCGGAAAGCCGGACCACAGGAATGAGCTCAGTCCTTCTTTTTTCCGAAATGAAACAGTCCCTTTTTTTCATACGTTTCCGCATGGATCTCCCCCGCCGTGTAGCCGGTGGCGTCAATAGCAGTGCGGAGGGCGTTTTCGTCCAGCGGCTCCTTAGAGAGGATCACCGTCTCCCCCTTGGAATGGGAGGATGTGACCTTCTCCACCGGGAATGCGCCGCGAACGGCGTCGTTGATATGGGCTTCGCACATGGAGCAGGCCATGCCGGAAACTTTAACTGTTGTCTGAATCATAAAAAACATCCTTTCCTGTCATTTTTTCTTATAGCCGCAGTCGCAGTACGGCCCGCCGGAGGCAAGGGTATACTGCCGCCTAAAATCCGCCGTGCCGCCCGCTTCGCTCATGGTGTAGTCCAGATGGCACAGGGCCGGAGTCAAATCGTACAGCCCCAGCTCCCGCATCAAAACGCAGATACCGCACTTGGTAAACCGGGCCTCGTAGCCGCTGCCGTCGGGGTACTCGTAAAAGTCCATATTCCACGAATAGGGGTTCCGGTCGGCGGCCTTCAGCGCTGCCGCCGCTTGCAGTCCGGCAACGCTTTGGGGGGTGAACTTTTTCTCGCCGCTTTTACGGCAGAACCAGCGCATAGGCTTTGTCATCATGGTCTTGGCGTAATACTCCGTCAGTCGATCCACATTGGGACGCTCCGGCATGGTAAGAACGAAGCCCCCCAGCATGGCGCAGCCCACGAGATTGATTTTGAAGCGGTCCCCCTTCTCAAACTCCGGCAGGCGGCTGAGGATCTCCTTGTATTTTGCTTTTGCCCTCCGTGTGATCGCCTTTGCCGTTTGCTCGTTATACCCCAGCACATCGGTCAACTGTGCTCGAAAGGAGCCCGCAAAC
>DXUR01000633.1 GCA_019417795.1 Clostridiales bacterium
GGTGCAGGATAGCCTGATGCAGCGCTGCTGCGTCGGCGGTCAGCTGTTCGGTAAGCATGGCGCTCCCCTCCTTCCCTGCTGGTTTTTTGTATAGTATACAACAAAGTGGCAGCGGTTGCCATGATTTGTTTCCGAAGGGAAACAGGCGTGTGCGGAGCAGCGGGATCGGCCTTGCCTTTGCTTGTTAATTTTTTAACGCGTTGTTCTGAGACCTCCCCTCCCTTTTGAGTCCTCAGCTGTCAGTCTCCGACAAAAAATACCGGGCGGCAGGTGGTATGATGAGGTTGTCCCCCACTCCGCTGCGGGATCAGGCGGATTTACAAGGACCGTCTCATTTGGGTTTTCTGCTCTTGACTATTATTTATAGGGTCCGTCTCATTTAGGTTCTACACTCCTTGTCGCTATTTATAGGGACCGTGTCAAGTGGGTTTGTTCTGCTGTGGTCCATTTACAGGGTCCGTGTCATTTGAGTTTCTTTTGGAAAAAGTCCGAGAAATGTGCGGCTTTATATTGACAGTATTATGATAAGCAAGCTATAATGAGAACGTAAAAAATACAGCAAAACCGGGGGTAAATCTCCCAAAACACGCAAAACGGAGGGGTTTTATGTCTCTGATCCTGACAACCGCCATCGAAAAGGGCGGTACCGGTAAAACAACCACAGTAGTCAATCTGGCGGCTCTGATGGCCGCCGAGGGAAAACGGGTCCTTGTGGTGGATATGGACCAGCAGGCCAACACCACCTACATGCTGACCCAGCACAAGAAGGCCGAGAACTTCTACAAGGGTCACGGTCTGGTGAATATGTTCATGAACTTCGATCTGGGCGGCATGGATCTGACGCCCTACATCCACCCTACCAATGTTGAGGGCGTCTCCATCATTCCCAGCACCGCCCAGACGCCCCGGGCCGTTCACCAGCTGGATCTGCTGGCGGACGAATACAAAATGAAGAATTACACCTTCCTGATCCACTGTCTGGCCAATATCAACGATGATTATGATTACATCGTCATCGACACCCCTCCCGCTCGGGATAATCTCACCATGAGCGCCCTGTTCTGCGCCGACGAGGTTTTGATCCCTGTCCGGTGCGATAACTTCTCTTTGGAGGGTTTTGAGACCACTTTGGCCATGATTTTGGATCTGGAAACCCGGGAAGATGTCAAAATAGACATTTTAGGCGTGGTTTTGACCCAGGTGGAGCGGACGGCTGCCGTCAATCTGGTGCGCCAGATGTTTGAGGAAAATCCGGAATACGCCTCTGTTCTCTTCAAAACCGGCATCCGCAAGGGCAGCGCCGTGCCGGAGAGCACCATTGCTGCCGTACCGGTGGTGCGCTACGCCAAAAAATCCAATCCTTCCGTGGACTACATGCAACTTTGGAACGAGATCAAACAGCGTCTGGCAAAAAAGGAGGCTGACGAATAATGGGTAAGCTTGATAAGCTGAAAAGCCAAATTCCCCAGGGTTCTCAGGAATTATCTACCAAAAACCACCTGGCAAAAACGGAGATCGCCATGTCCTTCCAGAACGAAGGCACGGAATTGACCCGGATTCTCCTGCGAAACATTGAATTTAACCCCCATAACCTCTGGTCCTGCAACGATGATGACGAGAGCATCCAGCAGCTGGCGGACGCTATCGAGCGCAACGGCCTGCTGCACAACATCGTGGTCAGTCAGCGGGAGGACGGCACATTTATGCTGCTTTCCGGTGAACGCCGGGTGAAAGCCCTGCGTTTGCTGCAAAAACGGGAGCAGGAAAGCGATCCCACCGGCCAGAAGGCTCATAAATGGGATCGGGTGCAGGCCCAGACTTACACTGGACTGGATGAGTTGTCTGAGCTGATCATTCTGGACGAGGCAAATATCATGGTTCGGGGCCTTTCCGGTGACGCAAAGACCATCCAGGCCTGCATTTCCCGGTATTTGGACAATTTGCAGGCGAAATTCCAGGTGGATCGCCGGGCTGCCGAGGCGTATTTCAAGTCCCGCACCCAAATGACGGACTCCACGGTCCAGCGTTACACCCAGTTTGACAAGTCCTTGATTGACGATGTGAAGGAATTCTTCCAAAATGGCACCATTTCTCACGCCCAGGCCCTGTCGCTCTGCCCGCTGGAACCCAGCGAGCAGGTTCTCTATGTAAATGCCATCAATAAGGCCATTCAGATGTCCAACGGGGACAAGGCTCTGGAACATACCTATGTCACCCGGATCACGGACCGGGCTGCTCAGGCCGCCCGCATGACCAACGGCCGGGAAGATGAACTGGCCCGGCTGGAAGAGGCTATTATTCCGCCGGTTCACGCCAAGCCCGCCGGAGATGTGGCGGTCCGCACCCAGAAGGCCACCCTGATCCGGAAGTACGACAAGGTCACCTTTGACCTCTCCAAAATCACCTCCAGCAAGCGGCGGCTGAACTCCCTGCGGAAAATGGACGCCGCCGATGGGGACGGCTCTATCGTCGAAAGTCTGGATAAACTGGCCAAGGAGGCCGCAGAGCTGGCCGATCTCCTGCGGAACGGACAGTAATGGCCCGGCCAAAGGGCGAAGTGCAGCGGGTTCCCGTGAAAATGCGGGTGAATATCGGCCTGATGGACCGGCTGGAACAGTTGGCTGCGGAAAGCGGCTGCTCTGTTCCCAAGCTGCTGGCTCGGATTATGGAGAACGCGCTGGCAGAGCTGCCCCCTGACTATGAG
>DXUR01000634.1 GCA_019417795.1 Clostridiales bacterium
CCCAGCCGCTTGAAGATCTTCAGATCCTCCTCGCTGATGATGACGGAGAAGTGGGCCTCGCTGTCCCGCAGGCCGGGCAGCTGCCGCTTGGCAAGGTCCGCCAGCGGGTTGGTCAGGGCGGAGATCGCCAGGGTCAGCAGTACCTCGTCGGTGTGGAGTCGGGGGTTACGGTGATCCAAATAGGTGGTTTTCAGATGGCAGACAGGCTCTAAGACCTGCTTGGAGATCAGTTCAAACTGATCGTCGATATTTCCCAAAGCCTTCAGAGCATTCAGCAGCAGCGCCGCCGCAGCCCCCAATGTCCCGGAGGGCTTGCCGGTGATGATCCGGCCATCCGGCAGCACCATGGCGCCGGCGGGAGCGCCGGTGGCTTCCGCCTTGTCCAGCGCCGCTGCCACGGCGGGGCAGATCTCCGGCGTCACGCCGGCCTGCTGCATCACCAGCTCCAGCTTGCGGACAGTCTCCTCCGCCCCCTTACCCTGGACCAGTTCGGTTTTCGCGGTGTAATACCGCCGCAGGATCTCCATGCGGGAGGCGGCGCGGCATACCTCATCGTCTACAATGCAGTTCCCCGCCATGTTCACGCCCATATCTGTGGGGGATTTATAGGGGGATTTGCCCTGAATCTTCTCGAAAATGGCGTTCAGCACCGGGAAGATCTCCACATCCCGGTTGTAATTGACGGTGGTAACGCCGTAGGCCTCCAAATGGAAGGGATCGATCATATTCACATCGTCCAGATCGGCGGTAGCGGCCTCATAGGCAAGGTTGACCGGATGCTTCAAGGGCAGGTTCCAGATGGGGAAGGTCTCAAACTTGGCATAGCCGGCATCGACGCCCCGCTTGTGATCGTGATACAGCTGGCTCAGGCAGGTGGCCATTTTGCCGCTGCCAGGGCCGGGAGCCGTCACCACGATCAGGGAATGGCTGGTCTCGATGTAGTCGTTTTTACCCAGGCCCTCATCGCTGACGATATGGGCCACATCGGAGGGATATCCGGCGATGGGATAGTGCCGGTAGCAGCGGATCCCCAGCTTTTCCAGCCGGTGAAGGAAAGCGTTCGCCGCATCCTGTCCGCTGTAACGGGTCAGCACCACGCTGCCCACATACAGCCCCATGTCCCGGAAAATATCAATCAGGCGGAGGACGTCCTCATCATAGGTGATACCCAGATCCCCCCGCATTTTATTCTTCTCAATGTCCCCGGCGTTGATGGCGATGACGATCTCCACATCATCCTTCAACTGCTGAAGCATCCGGATCTTGCTGTCCGGTTCAAAGCCCGGCAGTACCCGGGAGGCATGATAGTCGTCAAACAGCTTCCCGCCGAATTCCAGATACAGCTTCCCGCCGAACTGGTGGATCCGCTTTTTGATTTGTTCAGACTGCGTAGTGAGATATTTTTGATTGTCAAACCCAATGGCTCCCATGATGAACGCCCCTTATCTTTTGTTTTTAAACACATAAATAAAAGTATAGCACAGGCCGTCGGTTTTGGAAAGATGCCGGGGAAGAAAAGGTAAAAAAAACCGCAGACAGACCCAAGCCGCCGGACGGAGCCGTATTTGTGCAGTTTACCGTTTGACAGGGGGACGGCCCCGTGATACACTCAGTTTCATATTGTGAGATTTTTCAATGTTTTTCTTGCGTTTACATGAATTTATGGTAGGATAAACTTGATATTTTATCGTCTTGAACGGAGGGACCGCCATGAGCGAACTGAAACTGCCCGAACTGTTCGGCAGCAGAGTATTCAATGAGGAAACCATGAAGGAGCGGCTGTCCGGCGCCTGCTATCAGGCGTGGAAGCGCTGCGTCACCGATGGAGCATCTCTGGAATTGGCTGCCGCCAATGAGATTGCCGGGGCCATGAAGACCTGGGCGGTGGAGCGGGGCTGCACCCACTATACCCACTGGTTCCAGCCGATGACTGGCTTCACGGCGGAAAAGCATGACAGCTTCATCGCCCCTGCCGAGGGCGGCCGGGTGATCTTGGAATTTTCCGGCAAGAACCTGGTGCGGGGTGAGGCGGACGCCTCCTCCTTCCCCTCCGGCGGCCTGCGGGCCACCTTTGAGGCCCGGGGCTACACCGCTTGGGACCCCTCCTCCTTTGCCTTTATCAAGGAGGGCACCCTCTGCATCCCCACCATCCTGTGCTCCTACGGCGGTCACGCGCTGGACAAAAAGACGCCGTTGCTGCGGTCCATGGAGGACGTGAGCCGTCAGGCCATCCGTATCCTGCGGCTGTTCGGAGACACGGAGACCCGCAAGGTCACGCCCTGTGTCGGCCCGGAGCAGGAGTACTTCCTGGTGGATAAGAAGATGTACAGCCAGCGGGAGGACCTGCGGATGACCGGCCGCACCCTCTTCGGCGCCAAGCCTCCCCGCGGTCAGGAGCTGGATGACCACTATTACGGCGCCATCCGTCCCCGGGTAGCAGCCTTCATGAAGGACCTGGACGAAAATCTCTGGGCCTTGGGTATTTACAGCAAGACCAAGCACAATGAGGCGGCCCCCGCCCAGCACGAGATGGCTCCCGTCTATACAGACGCCAACACAGCCTGCGACCACAACCAGCTCACCATGGAGGTCATGAAAAAGATCGCGGAGAAACACGATCTGGTATGCCTTCTGGATGAAAAGCCCTTTGCCGGCGTCAACGGCTCCGGCAAGCACGATAACTGGTCCCTGAACACCGACACCG
>DXUR01000635.1:0-1617 GCA_019417795.1 Clostridiales bacterium
GCACCGCTCCACGGGAGGAGCCGCCAGAGCCGCTCCCTGCGCTGACTGGGGAGTGCTGCCATCAGCACCGCTAAGGCGATGTTCATGCCAAGGGTGAATACCTGAAGAGAAAAACAGTGTCCGACAAAGACCGCCGAAACAAAGACATAGAGGATCAGAAGAACCGGATAGGCAAACCGGCGCACCCACTGCCCCGGCTTCTCCCGCAGGAGGACATTCAGCCCTTCAACCGCCAAAACCAGCATCGTAAAATAGCGGGAGGCGGTCAGCCCCGGGAGAAGATTGCAGTTATTGTCCAATAAGACAGCGGACAGCAGCGGAACCAGCAGATATTCCGGCGCTGCCAGCAGCGGCAGGGAGAGCAGGATACAAAGTCCCCCCCACACAAGGCTGCCTGTTTCGCCGGTCCATGCAACAAGAAAGCTCAGCGCCGCAGCGAGACACGGAAGGCAGCGGCTCTGCCGCAATTGTTTCAAGGTATCTTTCACGTTGGGGATTCCTCCTGTAACAGCGCGGACAGCAGCCCGTGAGGCTTGTCCAGCATGATATAGCGCAGCGATTTAAGCTGCGCGAAGCGCTCCGGTGCGGTCAGATCGTCGATCACCACCGCCACGCCGTTGACCGTGGCTTGCAGCAACACGGTGGAGTAGAGGGATGCGGCGCATTTTGTGCGCAGGATCGACTGTTCGATGCTGATGGAACGGTCTTCAAGTAAAAAACCCTGAAAATTGCACATCGCCCCCGGTGGCGTATAGATTGGGTGGGGGCGGACCGCGATGACCATGCCGCGTGCCTGCAGTGTCTTGAGCGCTTGTGCAATGCGAGGATAAACACCGGGGACGACTTCTTCCTGCAAATAATAGGTGAGATCCACTTCCGGGGGTGTAGACGGCTTTTCCCACGGCAGCATGGATGGCGGCAGCTCAACCCGGAACTGCATAGGCTCCGTCCGCAGATCACAAAAGAGTCTGCGGTAGCATTCGTCCCAAACATAGCAGCGGTCAAAGCAGAAGAAAGAGTCACGGATATAGTAGAGCTTCTCCCCATGCATCACATTGATGTGCTCCACGCCGAGACGATGGCAGTATTCCGACAGAAACGAGGAGGTGTAGGAATATTCCTCGCTGACGATGATGGCTTTAGGGCGGTACGTCTCATATAAACTCCGATACATGGCGAGTTTTGCCATACACTTGAAGCGGAAGTAAAACGCCGTGGGATAGCGGCGCGCCAATTCCTTCAGGAAGAAGCAGTCCTCCCCCGTCAGAAAGAGCCTATTCTGAAAGTCCCGCACCTGCCGGATACCGGGGTACTCCTGCCGGAGCGAACATGGGAGGATCGTGTCCGGGCCGTCAAACGCAAATACGGCATCCGCCGCCTGCTCTTTGCGGGGAGCGGGGCGGCGCAGCAGCTGTCTCCGGTAAACGGGCAGAAGCAGCATGGACGCAGCTTGATACATCACACGGAGGATGGGCCGTTCCAGCATCATCTGACAGCGGTATTGCGCGTAAGAGCGCTCGAACAGATCCTCCGGCTCCGGCAGACTCTCTAAAAAAGCCTTCTGCCGCGTCACCGGAACCGCAAAGAGCGGATCACGGCGGCTATTCAGCCGGACAA
>DXUR01000635.1:1627-2702 GCA_019417795.1 Clostridiales bacterium
CCGCCGATTTAAGCGTCTGGAGTAAGTTCATGGCAGAATACTGCCCTCCTTTTGTTATTTGTCGAACCGGCCGGTAAAGTCGGTGCTGGCGGTGTTCGTGAGGGGCAGCTTCACCGGCTTGCCGGTGGCGGCGGACTGGTAGATGGCCAGGATCATCTCCAGCGCGTTGCGGCCCGCCACCGCGTCCACATAGGGCTTGCGGTCGCGCTCGATGGCGTCCATCATGTCGGCGAACAGGCTGGTGTGGCCGTTGCCGTATACGTTGCTGGTGGCTTCCTGCAAGCCCTTGTTCTTTGCGTCATCATCGCTTTCGTCGGCAAAATTCCAGACGTCGATGTTGTTGGTGGAGGTGCCGCCCAGCTTCACCGTGCCGGTCTCACCGAAAAGATAGAGTGTTTCCTCAAGGTTCTTCGGGTAAACGTTTACTGTGCCCTCGATGGTGCCCACCGCGCCGTTTTTGAACTTCACAACGGCCATGCCGATGTCCTCGCACTGGAGGTAATCATGGAACTGCTGCTTGGTGACGCCGTAGACCTCGTCCACCTCGTCCCCCATCATCCAGCGCAGCAGGTCGATGCCATGGATGCACTGGTTCATCAGGCAGCCGCCGTCCTGCGCCCAGGTGCCCCGCCACGGAGCCTGATCGTAGTAGTTCCGGTCACGGTTCCAGCGGACGTGGATGCTGCCGTGGGAGAGCTTTCCGAAGCGGCCCCCCTCCACGGCATGGCGCAGCTCCTGCACCGCCACGTTGAAGCGGTTCTGATGGCAGGCGGCAACCTTGACGTGTTTTTCCTCGCTGCGGCGGATGATCTCGTCCGCGTCGTCCATGCGCATGGCCATGGGTTTTTCAATGATGACGTTCACCCCCGCGTCGATGCAGGCGAGGGCGATCTCGGCGTGGATGCCGCTCTCCGTGGCGATGGAGGCCAGCTGCAAGCCGGGATGCTCGGCCAGCAGCTTTTTGTAGTCCGTGTAGCGGGCGATGGAATCGTCGTTCTGGAGGTCATACTTGGTCAGCAGTTCCTCCATCTTCTCCGGCAGCACGTCGCACACGGCGACGATGTTCAGCTTGTTG
>DXUR01000636.1 GCA_019417795.1 Clostridiales bacterium
TTGAGTACAAGCCACGGGGCAGCCGCAGCAACGGCACCCAAGCAAAGCCGAGATAGCCGTGGTTCACATCCCGTGCCAGCAGAAACAGGGAAAAGCTGAGGACAAGCCCCAGCCGGGGCGGAATTCGGGCCAACAGAGGACGGAGAGGGACGGTCAGCAGGGCGGCAGTCCCTAAAAAAGTCAGCACGCCGAACCGAATCGGCTCCTCCGGCGTTACCAGAGTTGTTGCCAGAGACACGGCGGCACCACCGAAAAAGCTGATCGCTCCCCGGCGGATAGGGTGGCGGCTGGCCTGACAGCAATACCCGGAGAGCAGAATGAAGGTACAGCAGATGCTCTGCTGCCAGATGTATGCCCAAAAGCCGTTATACCAGGCCCATGGCAAGCCCCGGAGATACACCAGATCCCAGCAGAGGTGATAGGCGATCATGCTGAACAGGGTCAGTCCCCGAAGGGAATCTAAGGTGCCGCTGCGGAGGCGGATCGCGTTTGCGTTCATAGCACATCCATCCTTGCGGAAGAAGTTTCTTCCTCAAAAATACCACAATTCGACGGATTTTTCAAGATTTACCGGTCCTGCAAAACGGCGATACTGCCCAAAGCCAGGCCTAGCTGGACACCGGCCCGGAAAAAGAAGTGCTTGTGGCGGCAGTTGATGAGACCGTGGAGGTCCGCCAGCCCCAAAAGCTCTTTTCGCAAAGGCTGATCGTCGGCAAAGCGGTCCATCAGGGCATGAAACCGGCGGGCGTAGTCCTGACTGTCCGGTTGAAACTGATCCAGCCGCCGTTGCTCCTTCTCCACCAGATCCACCAGCAGTTGAATGGTATCGTCCTGTAAATTCATAAAAACACCTCCATATGGTACTTAGTATATTACTATATATATACCATGAGGTAACGACTTGTCAAGAAAAAATGGGCATGATATAGTGCATATATAGTGCAATGGAGGTTACTGCATGGGTGAAGCTGTATTAGTAAATCGTAAAAAGTTCGTTTCCTCGCTGGCCAATGAATTGGTGGAGCCGTTCAATGAACTTTCAAAAAAGACACGCCTGACTAAAACAAAGCTTTTGGACGAGGCCATCGAGGACCTTTTGAAGAAATATGCGGCAAAGGACCTCTGACGATGGGGGAAACCGGGCGATTTCGCCTGTTTTCCCCGTTTTTCCCTTGCGCGAGCAGGGGAGATGTGTTAGAGTAGCTAAGTCTGTGTATATGAATTCAGGAGGAATATCATGCCAACATTAGAAGAAGAAATTTCCCGGCGGCGGACATTCGCTATCATTTCTCACCCGGACGCCGGTAAGACCACATTGACGGAAAAGTTCCTGCTTTACGGCGGCGCCATCGCGCAGGCCGGCGAGGTCAAGGGCAAGCGGGCCAAGGCTGCCACCTCCGACTGGATGGAGATCGAAAAGCAGCGCGGCATTTCCGTCACCAGCTCCGTGATGCAGTTCCAGCACAACGGCTTCTGCATCAACATTCTGGATACCCCCGGCCATCAGGACTTCTCCGAGGACACCTACCGGACCCTGATGGCTGCTGACAGCGCCGTCATGGTCATCGATGGCGCTAAGGGCGTGGAGCCTCAGACCCGGAAGCTGTTCAAGGTCTGCGCCCTGCGGCACATCCCCATTTTCACCTTCATCAACAAGATGGACCGTGAGACCCGTGACCCCTTGGAGCTGTGCGAGGAGGTAGAGCGGGAGCTGGGGATCGACACCTATGCTATGAACTGGCCCATCGGCTGCGGCAAGGAGTTCGCCGGCGTCTATGACCGGGAAAAGCAGCGGATCCTGTTCTTCTCCGGCGAGACCAAGGGCAAGAAGGTCAACTCCATGGAGGTAGCCTTGGAGGACCCCACACTGGACGAGACACTGGGCGCGGAAAAGGCCGCCAAGCTGCGGGACGAGGTGGAGCTGCTGGGAGCCGGACGGGACTTTGATATGCAGGCCGTCCGGAACGGCACCCTATCTCCCGTGTTCTTCGGTTCTGCTCTGACCACCTTCGGCGTGGAGCCGTTTTTGGAGGAATTCCTGCGGATGACCACCGCTCCGCTGCCCCGCGTCAGCGATCAGGGCGAGGTGGATGTGTTCTCCCCGGACTTCTCTGCCTTTGTGTTCAAGATTCAGGCCAACATGAATAAGGCCCACCGGGACCGGCTGGCCTTCATGCGGATCTGCTCCGGCAAGTTTGAGCGGGACACGGAATATTACCATGTCCAGAGCGGCAAAAAGCTGCGTCTCAGCCAGCCCCAGACCATGATGGCCGCGGAGCGCGAAATCGTGGAGGAAGCCTACGCCGGCGACATCATCGGTGTGTTCGATCCCGGCCTGTTCGCCATCGGCGATACCATCACCGTGCCGGGGAAGAAGTTCCGGTATTCCGGTATCCCCACGTTTGAGCCAGAGCACTTTATGCGGGTCTCTCCCAAGGACACCATGAAACGAAAGCAGTTCATCAAGGGTACGGAGCAGATCGCCCAGGAGGGCGCCATCCAGATCTTCAAGATCCCCGGCGCGGGTCTGGAGGAGGTCATCGTAGGCGTGGTGGGCACCCTGCAATTCGACGTGTTTGAGTACCGTATGAAAAACGAGTACAACGTGGATCTGCGGATGAGCAGCCTGCCCTATGACCATCTGCGGCTCATCGAGTCCATGGACTGCCATCCCGACGAGATCGTGCTGTGCACCGGC
>DXUR01000637.1 GCA_019417795.1 Clostridiales bacterium
TTGATCCTTGAAAGCATTGTGCTTTCAAGGATTTTTTCGTTTCTGCGATTCTTTGACCCTTATTTATACCCTTTACGGGTTGGTCACATTGTGGATGTATTGGTCCATTCTGTTTGCGCTTTCATGCTTCATGCTGCTTGTGGCATGGGCATATACATCAAGTGTGAATGCCGCCGTTTGGTGTCCAAGGTTTTCCTGTACAGTTTTGATGTCATCGCCGGACTTTAGACTGTTAACGGCGTAGGTGTGGCGAAGATCATGGAACCTTGTCGCATCAAGGTGAAGGCGGCGCATAACTTTTTTGAATGCAAGATAGACCGTTTGATTGCAGAGGTAACGGCCTGTTTCTGTGGTGAATACAAGATTGTCTGAGTTCTCCCAGCCATCTTTCAACCGTGCTGCCCATCGCTGCTGCCGGATCTGCTGTTTTTTAAGTGCATCCATCACACCGTCTGCCGCTTCGATGAGGCGGGGACGGTCGTTTTTTAGACTGCTGAAGCAATACTCGCAAGTGCCTTTTTTCTTGCCGTGCTGTTTGTTTATCAGCAGTGTGTGTTTTTCAAAATTCACACAGTCCCAAGTCAAACCAAGCACTTCTCCTTGCCGCAGCCCCGTGAAAACGGTGACGAAGTACACCAGCTCGTAGGTATCTCCGCGAATCTCCTTAAGAAACGCGCATAATTCATTATCTTCCAGAGGCTTTATCTGTTTTTTCTCAATGCGCGGCAGCGTGACAGCTGTGAGGGGATTATTGCGGATGTAACCCATTTTCTGAGCTTGTTCCAGAGCACGGTGTAATACTCCATGCACATTTTTGATGGTCTTCGGCGAGAGCCCTTTATCTGTTTGCAGTTCGTTATACATTTGCTGGATCATGGCAGCAGTTAACTTTGAGAGGGGAACAGCCCCGACATAGGGAATGATATTTAGCCTTACATGATCTTGATAGCTCTTGCGAGTAGCGGGCTTTACGTTGCCGATGTATTCTTCTACCCACGTATTCAGCCAATCTGCGGTTTTGAGTCGGGGAACATCCATATATGTTCCCTCATCGATCTCCGCAGTGATCGCCGTGAGCTTTTGCCTTACCTCCTTCTGCGTTTTGCCATAGACGGATTTTTGAATCTGCTTTCCCGTTCCGGGATCGATGCCAAGGGTATAGCGTGCCTCCCAGCGTCCGTCAGGGCGCTGACGGATCGTGCCGCCGCCCTTGGCTCCTTTTGTTTTTCGTGTTGCCAATGTTTCCTCCTTTTCTTCTGAAATCATAAAACAGCCAGTCAGTCCGTTGTTTTATCGCTGTTTGTCGCTGTCGAGCCATGCGACAAAGTCTTCGAGCGGCAGCTTGCCCGCTACGCAGGCGTCGCGCTTTTCCCGCGCCTCTGCGGACCATTTGTCAAACTCCTCGCGCGTCATCAGCCCATAGCGGATACGGGCATTGTGCGCTTTGTAGGAGCGCTTGTACTCCTTGATTGCCGGCTCGCTGAAAATTTTCTTCTCATATAACCGGACAGAGCCCATCTCCTTGCAGGTCTTTTCCGAGCCGGGGATCACACGGGAGCAGTATTCCGACTTATAGTTCCCTGTGACACCGAACAGCCTGCCGCAGAATTTGCAGGTGCGGAAGCGAAGATTTATTTCCAGATATCGGCAGAGCAGGAAACAGATCAGGTCACTCACACTCTCCGTGTTCAAAACTTCTGCTGTGATTGGTGTTGGCTCGGAGAATTGTCCAAAATTCAAAGGATCGTCATAGGGGTATGGCACATTGCCGCCGGAATAAACAGCCTCAAGATGCAGTTTGCCATACGCGAGAATAGGAAAGTTGGCTTTGTCTTGCGCCTGCTTTCCGAGATACCCTTCCCGCAAGTCTCCGTTATCCTCAGTCTCCAGCACAGAGTGAGCGATAGCCTTTAGCTTTGGCTGCCATGTGCGGTATTCCTCCATCATGCGCTCAAGCTCGTCCGTGTTGAGAGGATCACCGGACTCAGCGCTTAACTCCAACCGCTCCGCGGCAGCAGCCAACGGTGCATAAAGCAGGTTATCGCTGAGCCAAAGCCGAGCAAGGTCAAATAACTCCCGCAAAGACCTCTCGCGCTCCTGCCCTGCGTTGATGGCGTTTACACGCGCCTTGACCGCGCTCAGATCGCTGTCAAAATGTTTCAGATCGTCATAGAGAAAGTCCGCTATCGCAGAGCCGAGCGGCGCGTATTTGTGCCACAGCGGAGAATAGGAGAATTTTCCTGTTTTATCCGCTGTACGCAGCTCAAAATATTCTGATTTTTTATCTGTATATGCACCTACCCAAAGCCTTTGGTATGGGCGCGGATGGCTTTTTCCAGGTATCATAGAACCCTCCAAAATAGACTGATAAAGAACGTGAGAGAAGAATCTATTGACAAATGCGGTATCAACAGATATACTGCAAGCAATAGACGACTTAACAATAACAATATATATCAAGAAGTCTATTGTGTCAAGAGTAATTTTCAAAGGAGGTCTAGCATGAACAACAACTACGAAAATCTTCCTGCGGTACTGAATGCCAATCAGCTCGCGGCGGCGTTGGGCATCTCTCGCGCGGGAGCGTATCAGCTCCTGAATACGGGGACGTTTCCCACGCTGCGCATCGGCAAGCGCCTGCTTGTGCCGAAGGACAAGCTCATCGACTGGATCGAGCAGAATACGGGCTGTCTCTTA
>DXUR01000638.1 GCA_019417795.1 Clostridiales bacterium
CGGGAACAGGTCACTTATGCCGATGTAACGGACGCAAGCGGCGCGCAGCCATCCAGCGTCCAGTTAACGGCGGAGGAAACGAACGCCGTCTACGCTCTGCTGGATGCCATGCAATATAAACGCCTTGGTGCTGCGTCAGCAATGCAGGGCTGCTATGCAAGGCTCTATTTTATCAGCGCCGCGGGCGAACGCTGTGAGGTCATGCTCTCTGAACGTGAAATGCTGGTCAACCCCATCACAGGCGGCAAGACAGCGCGGCTGTATGAACTGCGCTCCGGGAGTGCAGAACTGAGAGACTATCTGCTTGAATGTATTAGCGCAAGCAACGCGGCAGAAGAGGATTTTAGTATCAGCGGCACCGTCTTTTCCTATGGCGGTGAAAGCTGGGATCTTGCGGAGCAAAGTCCCGCCATCACCTCCCTCCTCGGCTGTGACGCAGTAGGGCAGTATGTAGTGATCACCGGCCACGGCGGACCGAAGAATGCTTTTTACTTCATTTTTGATACAGAAATCCGCCGATTTTCCAACGCTTTCGTCGGCACACACCTTGTTTGGCAGAACGACGATCTTTCTACCGCCGTCTATGCTTATGGTGGCAACATTCTCTCGATTGATGGGCGCACACTTGCCGAATTAGACCTTGCGGAAAATGAGTACGTCTATGACCTTGTCTATTCACAGGACGGTACAGTGCTAACTGTGAGCATCGTAAGCAACGAAGAAACGGAACGGGTTGTCCGTCTCAATCTTCCCAGTCAGAATAAGATTGACAATCTGCACGGCAATGCATCCACCCTGCTGACTGCAATCGATTTTGATGGGGATGGGACGGAAGAAGAGATATTTTTCGAGGAAGTTGCACCGGGGCAGATATACCGGATCTATGTCGAAGGCAACGGCAGTGAACGATGGAGCGCCGAACTGGGTCTCGCCCATGTGGGCTGGGACAGCTATTTCCTCTACCGCGACGGTGACACCAGCGCCATCCTGCGTTATAACCCAGCAATGTTTCAAGGCTTCTGCAATTATGACTATGAGTTGTTCTCCATTGGCGCAGATGGACAGAGGCTCCTCACGCAGCGTAGCGTGGAATTTGATGTCAATCCGGATTCCGACGATCCGTGGCCGCCCGATGCACAGGTCTTTGCCGATGAGGTGAACGCACTACTGGAAAAAAGTACGCTGCTTATCTCCACGCTGGACGGTGAGCTGCACTTAGAGGATGGGACCACCTTCCGCTGTGTTTCGCCGTCATAAAGCGTATGCTGATCGATTGCTTGCACAATTGTGTGATTACACTTGACCCAGTTTTGACCCAGAACAGGATCAGAACGGGCAGGGCTGGACGGAAACAACGGAAAATCCACCGAACGAATGGTGGCAAAAAGCACAAATCGGAGCCGAAATGACTCCGATTTGCGCGTGAGACAACCTACGGACCAGAAGGCCGGGGGTTCGAATCCCTCACGGCGTACCAAAAAGCCACACCAATCTGGATATTTTAAGCGAAACGCTTAGAGTACCAAGGGGTGTGGCTTTTTGTATTTCTAAAATTTCGCCATTTTTTCAATGGATATTTTCGGAGTTCCCCACGGTTTGAAGGGATTCGAACTCCCCCTTTCACAGATTCAAAGGCAAAATCCTGAGAAGCGCCCTTCTTGCGGGCGCAAATTAGAGCGTTCTTTTCTCAAAATTTCATACGATCTTTCAGTCGTCTGTTTGTTGGTTTCGTCGAAGCCATCAAATAGGCGCCCTTTTTCATTTCACAACTTAATCCGTCAACCGGCCGGAGCATTTTTAGGATGCTCCGGCTTATTTTTTTGCTTACGAGGAGGACTTCACAATGAACGATCAGAACGAAACCACGCAGCTCCGTTACCTTGAAGAAACCGCCATCCGGCTGCGACAGAACGGTTTCACGGTGGAGCCGATTGAGGATCACCACCTGCCCGTCTGCTGGGAAAAAGGGCGCCTCTGCCGCGTTTCCGGCAAGGGCAGCGTGTTGTACCGGCAGGAGCGTGTCGATGCCCTCGGCGCGCAGGACGCTTTGCAGACGGTGATCGACACCGCTAAAATGACTTCGGAATACATGGCGATTCTGGAAACCGCGCCGCGGCTCAAAGCCAGCGGACTGGATGGCGACTACCGTATCCTCGCGGACTTCGGTGACGCAGTGCTGGCGGGCCACCCTACGGAGCGAGGCGTCCAGTTTGTGACATGGGAATGGGACTTCGACCGAGAGGGCGTCCATCACGGACATTATTTCCAGGACGACTATGACGCCGCCAAACGCGACTTCACCGTGCGCAGTGGACTTGTTCAAAAAGACGCCCTTTTTGAGCCGGAGCAGCTTGCGGAGATCTACCGCGCGCTGGCGTTCGTCCGTGAACAGGACGAAACGCTATCCTTCGGACGGGATCAGGATCTGGCAGAGCTCATGGAACAGGTCGGCGGACTGCTGCCCCCGAATGTGCCGCGGCAGCGGGATGCGCCGGAACAGAGCGGCATGACAATGAAATAAGCATCCACGCAGGCCGGACAGAAATGTCCGGCATTTTTTATTTTACGAGGAGGAAAAGATGATGGAAATTTACGGCACGATCCAATTCAGGCTCATTCTTCCGCATATCCCCGGCTTCCAGCAGGAGCCGCTGCCGGAGCCTGTTTGCAGCCATTCCCCGGATTGCA
>DXUR01000639.1 GCA_019417795.1 Clostridiales bacterium
GCAATAACCCGCCGGTTCGCTGCAACGCAGCGGACCGACGGGTTTTCCATGATATACTGTCAGTTTGCTGCCAAAACGTTTTGACTGTGAAAAAGCCATGTGGTAAAATTAATTCAAGAATGAAAGCGAATTGGGTCACGAACATCTAATTTCTCACTTTTGACGCTTTGAAATCCGGCGAAAGGGGGGCCAACGGAATGGGAAGCATCGTCGAAGCTGCCCTATATGACATTGTCGGGAAGTTTTTCCTGCTTTTCGTGATCGTGCCTGCGGGGGTCATCTTTTTGGGATATGTGATCTACATGATCGCGAAAATCCTTCAGGAACTGCGAAAAAAGTAGAACTTATATATGGAAAGAGCCTGCTTTCTAATTTAGAAAGCAGGCTCTTTTTAAAGCGGTTCACCGGAGGGGAAGGGACACCGCCACGGTGGTGCCTGCCTCCGAGCTGTTCTCCACGCACACGGTACCGCCGTGGAGCTTGACGATCTCCCACACCAGCGAAAGCCCCAAGCCCACGCCGCCGTATTCCCGGCTGCGGGATTTGTCCACCCGGAAAAAGGGCTGGAATACGCTCCGCTGAAAGCGTTCCGGGATGCCGGGGCCGGTGTCAGACACCCGGATCAGCAGCTTTTCGGGTTCCGGCGTGACGGAAAGGCGCACGGAGCCGCCGGGGCGGTTATACTTGATGGCGTTCTCCGTCAGGTTGAACAGTAAGCGGTAGATCAGCGTGTCGCTGCCGGTCATGGTGCCGTCTCCCTCCCGCTCTAACATGACGTTATTTTTCTCTGCCAGCGGAGCGAGATCCGCGAAAATTTCATCGATCATAGGGCCGAGCTCGATGTGATCCGTACAGGGCACCGCCTGCAAGCCGCACATTTCCAGAAGGGTCCTTGTCATCTGGGTCATCCGCTCCGTCTGCTCCCGCAGAAGGCGGAGGAAATCTGCGGTTTCCGGCAATACGTCCGGGTGCTCGGCGGAGAAAAGCTCCACCTGCGCCTGCATCAGCGCCAGCGGTGTGCGCAGCTCATGGGCGGCGTTTCCGGTGAATTGCCGTTGGGCTGTGAAGCCCTCGTCCAGCCGCTCCAACATCTGGTTGAAGGAGTCGCTGAACTGCCGGAATTCCGGCAGCACCTCTTCCGTGATCTTCATGTCCGCCAGATTGTTGGGCTGTACCTTTTCCACCTGCGCCACGAAGGTCCGCAGAGGTCTCAGTGCCCGGCCGCTGACGAAATAGGCCAGAATGCCCCCCAACAGCGTCACCGCCGCCGTGATATACCAGTTAGTTGCTGTGAAAGAGGTTTGCGCTCCGTAGATCACGATGGTCAGGTTGGGGTCAAGCCCCTCCCGGCTGGGGTCGAAGTATTCCACCGCCCCCTCCGAGGGATCGATGGCGGTGGAGAGGTTGGCACCAATGGAGTCCATATAGTGCCGGCCGGAGCAGCCAATCAGCCAGTTCATCGCCATGCAGGTGGAGCAGATGAGCAGAGCCGTCATCAGGGTGATCCGCCATTGCAAAGACAGCTTTTTCATGCCTGCTCCTCCTCAATCAAATATCCCTCGCCGATGCGGTTGCGGACGGGGTCATAGCCCAGCGCCGCCCGCAGCTTTTTCCGCAAAGCGGAAATGTGTACCCGGATGGAGTTGCTGAAATTGTCCACGCTGTTGTCCCAGACGTGCTCCAAAAGCTCCTCCTGACTGACGGGCCGCCCCTGGTGGAGCAGCAGGTATTCCAGAATGCCGGTCTCCTTTCGCGTCAGGGCCAACGGCTGACCGGCGGCGGTGGCGGCGCGGGAGCGGGTGTCGAAGGACAGGGGCCCGCAGTGGAGCACCACATCGTTCTGGGTGAACTGCCGGAGGGTCAGGCTGCGGATGCGGGCCTCCAGTTCCTCTAAATGAAAGGGCTTTGCCAGATAGTCGTTGGCCCCGGCGTCCAGACCTTCCACCTTGTCAGCGACCTCGCTGCGGGCGGAGAGGATCAGCACCCGCGTCTCCCGGTCGGTCTGGCGAAGGGTACGGAGCACCGTCATGCCGTCCGCTCCCGGCAGGTTCAGATCCAGCAGCACCAGATCGTACCGCTCCGAGCCAAGCAGGTCGATGGCGGTGTCACCGTCATAACAGGGATCCACACTGTAAGCAAGGCGGCGGAGACTGCGGACGATGGTCTCACAAAGGGCACGTTCATCTTCAACTACAAGAATACGCATAAAAACCTCCGGCATAGTGATCCATTTGTGTTCATTATAGCACAGGCAGATAAGATTTCTGTTAACTTTCTGTTCTTAACGAAAATCTTACATCTCCTGTGGTACAATAAGGCAGCAATGAAGGGAGTGAGCAAATTGCCGCAATCGAAAAAGACGATGGCACAGGTCGGTTTGCTGTTGGCTGGGGCCGCCATGGTGTGCGTCGGTGTACTGCGGGGCGAAACGGCCACGGTGCTGAGCAAGGCCATTAAATTATGTCTGGAGTGTGTGGGTATTGGATAAAAAACATCAAACAATTTCCCATCTCCTTGCCCGCTGGCGGGGATGGATCCAGGCGGGGGCGGCGCTGCTGACCAATCTTCACCTGCCGAATTTCTTTAAGGGAAGTCTTTATCAGGGGGCGGGAAAAACCGTCTGTGTGCCGGGGCTGAACTGCTATTCCTGTCCCGCGGCGTCCGGGGCCTGTCCCATCGGCTCCTTTC
>DXUR01000064.1 GCA_019417795.1 Clostridiales bacterium
CGGTGTGCATACTGCGGCGAGCAGCTGAACTATGAGGATATGCAAGTCGATCACGTTGTTGCGCTGAGGAGTAAGGGTGAAGACGATCTGGCAAATATGCTGCCGGCCTGTCGGAGCTGTAATCACTACAAGCGCGGCAACTCATTGGAGGGCTGGCGGCGAATACTGGAAGCTATGCCGGCCACCTTGGAGCGTGACTGCTATACTTACCGTCAGGCTGTACGGTTTGGTATGGTTAAGCCAACGCCAAAGAAAATTACATTCTACTTTGAAAGGGTGGGTGAAGAACATGGATTGCCCCGTTAAATTGAGAAGCGGCGTCCCGACCGATGCCGACATGAGAAAGATCAATGCCGTAAGCTCGCACCCGTTGACTGCCGATCAGGTGTTTATATTCGGTATGAGGGTGTGCAGCAACGATGTGGATAAGGACTTTGAGCGTTTTACTACTAAATCGCTTCATAGCCTTGCCAAAATGTACATCGGCAAGCCGGGGATTATCAAGAATGAGGAGAGTGCTCGTATCTACGATACCGTCGTGGTCTCTGATATCGAGAGGACTACGAGATCCGGCGATATCTATTGCGAACTGATCGCATATGCTTACATCCTCCGTTCTGAGGTGTCTAAGCAGCTGATCGAAGACCTGAATGCCGACATGGTAAAGAATGTGTCTATCGGATGTAGCGTAGCCTCTACGACCTGCTCCATCTGCGATGAGGAAACCTGCTCTCACGTCAAGGGGAGTGTTTACGATGGGAAGTTGTGCTTTAAGAACCTCAACTCTCCGGTTGATGCTTACGAGTGGGCTTTCGTGGTTGAACCGAAGAAGCTCGATGCGGCCATGGCCCTTGACGAAGCGATCCAGCACTGCTATAAGGTTGCGGAAAGACTGAGAAAAAGCAACCCTTGTGATACCTGCGCTGCCAAGCATGAACAGCTCGCCCACTGGTTGGAGGAGTTGAAAAAGCTCAGAGTGGAATGCGACGGGCTGCGCTCGAACTGGTATAAGTGCGCGGAGAAAGTGAAAACGCTGCGGGCAGAGCGCGACGCTGCTGTGTCGGATCTTCGGAAGCTCGTTCCCGTCTGGAAGTGGGATGGCGAGAAGGAACAAAGCTCCCGTGAGGAAGCACCCAAATGCGGTTGCGTGGACTTTGGATAAGGCGGTGAATATATGAAGCATTGTGATTTTTTCGGTCGGGAGCTTGTGGTCGGAGATCGTGTGGCCTTCATTGACTCCAAGTACCAAGAGCTTCGGAACGGCGAGATCTTAAAGCTCAATGAAAAGCAGGCGACCATTCGTAATCTGGACGACAACGGCCTATTCGGAGACAAGATGGGATATGGCCGGACGTGTAGAGGATATGGCTGCATAGTGAAGAAAGTTTGACTTTCAAATAGCAACAAAGTAAATCAATCAGAAAGGAGCGCGTGCAGTGGACGACCTTAAAGAGTTGACGCACAGACTGAACGAGTACGAAGCAACGATCCTGCGTATGAACCAGGAGCGTGCCGCTCTGTTTGAAGAGGTGCAAGCGTATAGAAATGCCGCAAGACTCTATGGAATTGACCCGGCGACAATGCTGACGCTGGCTAAGAGCCAAGTTAAAACCTGCGCCGATAATATCCGCCTCATTGAGAAAATGCAGGAGGTATTTGAGCTGTTTCGGTATGTGCCGGAGAATCTGACGGAGCAGGAGGTTGTATCAGCAATCACCCAATATGATGGCGACGGCTCCAAGCCGTATTGCGATCTGGTGTACTGCGGACTGAGCATAATCCGCAAATATTTGAAGAAAAGGAGCGAGTATGATGAGTGGCGAAAAGGTAATTTGCCGGAGGGTTTCTGATGGCGTGCTCATTAACATTCCCCATACGTTTGATTTGAAGCAGATTGCAGATTCCGGCCAGTGCTTCCGGCTGACCGCACTGCAGGATGGGGGATATGTGGCGGTCACCGGCATGAAACTGGTGAAAATCACACCGGGTACCAATGGCGGGTATGTTTTTCACTGCCCCTATGATGAGTTCCGGGATGTATGGATGCCCTATTTTGATTTGTCTGCTGACTATGAAGCATATCAGCAGAAGATGGCCGGAGACCCGTTTTTGCGGGAGGCGATCGCGGCAGGTGGCGGCATTCGTATCCTGAGACAGAATTTGTGGGAGATGGTAGTGACCTTCATTATCTCTCAGCGGAACAATATCCCGCGCATTCGCAAAGCGGTAGATATTCTCTGCCAGACATTCGGTACGCCGCTGGGGGAGATCAACGGTCAGCAGTTCTATTCCTTCCCGATGCCGGCGCAGCTGAGAGGTCAGGATCTGTCACCGGCATCGCTGGGCTATCGTGAAAGCTATGTGAAAGAGATGGCCGAGTATGACGAAGATTTCTGGGTGCAGCTCCAGAAGCAGGATGACGATACAGCCCGGAAGACGCTGATTGCTCTGCGGGGCATTGGCGAGAAGGTTGCGAACTGTGTGATGCTGTTTGGGCTTCACCGTATGGACAGTTACCCCAGGGATGTGTGGATCAACCGCATGATTGATGATGTCTACCATGGCAATTTCGATCCTTCTCAGTACGCCGGATTTGCCGGCTATGTTCAGCAGCTCCAATTCTTCTATTACCGCAAGACGGCGAAGGAGGAAAGCGTGTGATCGTTAAGGTATGTGACACGATTATGGGAGCAGGTAAAACCGAGTCCGCGATCACTTTGATGAACCAAGACAAGGAAAGCCGCTACGTATTTATCACGCCATACCTGGACGAAGTAGAACGAATCAAACGGAGTTGCAGTGGGCGGAAATTCAAAGATCCGCAAAGCAAAGGTAAGGGTAAGTTGGAAAATCTGCATTACCTTTTGTCTATGAGGGATAACATCGCCAGTACTCATGCGCTGTTTGAGTCGTATAACGATGAAACGATTTCGCTGATCCAAGACGGCGGCTATAAGCTCATTTTGGATGAGGTTTTCCAAGCCGTTCAGACAATCCCGATTTCTCCAAAGGATTTGCAAATGCTCAAGCGGGAGATGATCGAGGTTGACTCTGAGTACCGTGTGCGGTGGGTAAATGATGACTACGAGGGTAGATTTGAAGACCTGCGGGATATGTGCATGACCGGCAACGTCATTTTGTATAATGACTGCCTCTTGCTATGGAAGTTCCCGATTGAGGTATTTCAATCCTTCGATGAGGTGATCATTCTCACCTATATGTTCGATGCCCAGGTGCAGAAATATTACTTCGACATTCATAATATCGAAGTTCAGCGGATCGGAACGGTTTGTGAGAACGGGGTATATCATTTCAGCGATACACCTCACATACCGGATTACGTAGCCGAACTCCCAAAGAAAATTCATATCATCGAGGATGAGAAACTGAATAAGATCGGCGAAATGAGGTCGAGCCTATCTGTTTCTTGGTATAAGAAAGCGCGTGACACCAAAGGACAGCCGCTTATCAAACAGCTGAGAAACAATTTGACGAACTTGTTCAAGAATATGCTCAATTCTTCATCAGACCGTAACCTGTGGACGGTTTTTAAGGATTACCAAGCTCTCCTGAAAGGCAAAGGATATACCAAGGGTTTCCTTTCCTGCAATGTCCGGGCTACTAACGCATATCGGAATAGGGACTGCTTGGCCTATTGCGTCAACGTGTACTACAACCCTTTGCTGAAAAATTACTTTCAGGAGCAAGGAGTTGAGGTGCGCGAGGATGAGTATGCGTTGAGTGAGATGATCCAGTGGGTATGGCGGTCGGCCATTCGTGATGGCAAAGAAATCTGGATCTACATTCCAAGCAGGCGGATGAGGGAACTGTTTCGGAATTGGTTAAACGACATCTCTCATGGAAACACGACAGACTAATTGCGGCGTCAACGATTCATTTGATCATATAGGGAACTTGAAATTTAAGAGAGCTGACGCGGCGGTGTGTAGCGGAAGGAGGCTTACAATGAACACCGCACGAAAAAATTGTATTTGGTATGACCAATGTGGCTCGGAGTGCCAGGGGAAGTGTGACGACTATTCTCCGGCTGACGACGCAGGGGGAAACGAAGTGTTCTATCAGAGCGTTTTGAAAGAGAACGCTCAGGAGTACGAAAAGGTAATTCAGGAATATTCAGACAGGGGGTAATGTGTTTGAACCGTGAAAATCGCAGAGCTTTGAAAAAGAAGCTCAGGGACAAAGGCTCACGCGCACTTGCTGCGGATGCCCTGGAAAGCCTCGGAAACGAGATCGACAAAAAGATCCGTGATGGGGATTTGGTCACTCTGAATGTGGATCAAATCACAACTCGGAAGGATTATCCGCGTATGCAGGGAGAGTACCGTCAATTCGTGGAGGCCAGCCGCGACAAGGTATTTGTTGCGCATCCGTATCGTGAACGACCCGATGGGTTCTCTGCTCTGATTGAGCTGGAGGGCGTAGAGACCTGGTTGTTCTGGTATGGGGATCTGATTCAAGTCGAAAACATTCAAACTGAGGAAGGTGAATAGGCCATGGGTAACTCGGTCTATATCGTATCTGTGGATGCCAAGGACTTGTTCTTGGCGAACTATTCAAGCCCGAACAGTAAGGAATATTCTGTGAAGTTGGCTGGATCAGACCACAACGACCAGTTCAATACAAGACGTTTTGTCAACACTTTGGATTATAGCCTCGACCTGATAAAGCTGAGGGAAGTTTATGAGAAGGTATACCGCCGCATGGACTTCACGTTCAGTAAGCGGGGTAAGGAATACTGCCGGCGCGTGATCAATGTCACGTTCAAGTACAGCGTCAAGGAGTTCAACCGCTTCTTTGACAACACCTACATCAAGTATGGCTATCTGCCGCAGGATGTGCAGCTTACCGACAATATTTGTATCAAGGATGGGGAGCTGATTGCTGTACGGGTAGGATCTCCCGTCGAAAATCCGGCCTCTCCCCAGGAGCTGGGGGATCTGTTCGTTTTTGATAATGGAATGTATCGGCTTGGGAAAACCATGAAGGTACTTCTTACCGTAGCCCAGCTTCGGAATCGTCTTTATCAGGACGGATTCACGTGCGATGGTATTGTGTTCCGTAGGTTCAAGCGTTCAAGCGGAAGCAGCCGAATTGGAAAGTGCCTGTTCATTGATGAGCAGCTGTATCCAAGAATGCACAAGTGGGAGCTTTGTGGGCTGAAAGTGAAAGAGGGTCAGGAGATTGATCTGGCCGCTCTGGAAGCCTATATCGCCCTTACTCTGAGTAGCATCGTCGGTACTATTCCGCTGCGGCCCGAGAACTTCTTGGTAATCGACGACTATAAGAGCGTGTTCAAAGATCGCGTTGTGGCGACAAGGATTGGTAGCGATAACTGGCTTACTTCAAAGTCGGAAGAGGTTGAGATCGAGAACAGTATTTGGGACGGACAGTCTCTCATTGACAAAAGTGCTATGGGCGAATGGCAGGATTACGGTATGATCCTTCTGCGGAACCGGTTTTTCAAATCGGCCTGTTTTAATACCAATATCCAGAAGTTCTTTGCCGATCGTGGCATTACTGACGTATCCCAGCTTTCCGGTTTCACGCTGGCGCAGGATATCAGCGATATCAAGGTCATTACTACGCCCAGTAGTATTAAGTACGTGAAGTTTGGCACTCTGGAACAGTGGCTGAGATTGCTGGACGAAGACGGTAACTTTGGTGTCGTGAAGCATGAGAAGCCGACGCATTTCTTTGATGGCCGCATGGTGCAGATTCATTACCAGCTTTTGAATACTCTTCAGCTTTCGCAAGATGATGTTGACCAGTTGGTAAAACCGTCGTTGGATTATCTGCGCATGATCCAGACAGATCCTGCGGTGCTGCGGTACCATATCAAATATATGGGCGGGGATGAGGAGATCGACAGCGACGGAATTACGACGACGAACGATGTGGTATATCAGATGTTGGGCGTCACAGATAAGTTTTCTCAAACGAAGCTGTACCACAACTTCAAAACCGACGTATCGAAGTCGTTCAAAAAAGAGCTGGCCCGTGGACACATCCTTGTAGAAGGGAACTATTCAACTCTGCTGGGAAACCCTATCGAAATGCTCTACTCTGCGATTGGGCAATTTGATGGTGAGAGTAAAATCGGAGTAGGCAATGTTTTTTGCCAACAGTTTGCTTTTGATCAGACTATTCTCGGATCGCGCAGCCCCCATGTGACGATGGGAAATGTACTTCTGGCGAGGAATACGGACAACGAGGAGATTCGGCAGTACGTCAATACCACGCGAGAGATCGTGTGTGTTAACAGTATCGGTGAGAATATTCTTTTCCGGTTATCCGGTGCAGACTTTGACTCTGATACCATGTTGCTGACGAATAACGCTATCCTTATTCGGGCCGCAGAACAGAACTATCACAAATTCCTTGTCCCGACCAGCATGGTAGACGCTAAGAAAATCGTGCGTCATTATACCAAATCAGATCAGTCTGATCTGGATATCAAAACATCGGTCAATAAGATCGGTGAGATCGTAAACCTCTCCCAAGAGCTGAATACGAAGCTATGGGACGCGCTGAACAGCGGAGCAGATTTTTCCGAGTATGAGGAGCTTTACTGCGAGATCGCCCAGCTGGACGTTTTGAGTAACATCGAGATTGATAAGGCGAAGCGAGAATATGCCGTAGACAGTGTTGCGGAAATCAAACGGTTGAGAAAAAAATATGAGATACGCGACGATGATGGCCGGCAAGTAAAGCCCAACTTTTTCGGGAAGATCGCCCGCATGAAGGGCTACTATGACAGTGTGGGAAAAAACTATCGTTTCCACAATACGACGATGGATTTTTTGCAGCACAGTCTGAACTCTTACCGTACAAGCTATGCTTATACGTCGTTCATCCCGTTTTCTGAGCTGTTGGTAAACGACGCTTATCTGCAAAAATCTGTGAGCTATTCACAGGTCGAACGGATCTTGGGGTTTGTCAGGGATATGAGATCTAAGATCCGGGCGGTTTGGGATGGAACAGACGAAAACCTGGATAACTACGGTAAGGCAATCCTGGTACATGAGATTCGGCAGGAGTATATCAACTATATTAAGTCACTGCGGATCAGCCCTCATACTGCATATCGGTTGATGCTCGCCATTGAGGAGCCTCAGAATAAAGATATCTCACGCACCTTGTTTTATACGTTGTTTTCGGCACCTAATCAGTGCTTTTTGGACTTGATTGAGCAGAGTCGGACACCCATTTCAACGTTGACTGAGGTTTCTGATGGCCTGTGGGACGTGGAAATTTATGGGTTCCATTTCCGTAGAGAAACGGCGATGTGCCCAAAAATAATGTCCGATAACTGTTGAATTTTCACAATTTTATACAGATTTTCGGGTTTGTTGGTCGAATAATTCTGAAACCACGTTGGGAACTCTCGTTTGTTGTCGGGAGTTCCCAAGTCCTAAATTTGGTGTAATTTTGAGGGAGTACCCTCAAATTTATTAGAAAAGGATGGTTCTCGTGGTTCCTATTAACAAGACAGAGAAAGATCTGCTGGTCAAAGCGTTCCCTCCGCATAAGTATCCCCACTACTACTGTTATCCTCGGACGATGAAGCAGGACTCGAAGAGGGGTCATTATTTCTGCGTCGAATCCCCTGAGCTGCTTGCAAAGCTGAACGAAATTCGTCGTATGAACGTGATCGAGGAGCACAAGTAAATGGCAGTGCGGGAGCAGCGTGAGGTATATTCTCACGCGACGATCGACTGCTCCGATATGACGCTGACGGAGTATGACGTGAATGGTGCTCGGACTTACGATATCAAGGAGATCTTGGAGCGTTGGGCCGGTGTACCAAACATTGAAATTGAAATCAGGCAGAGCACGCTTCTGCCAGCAGAAGAGGGGTGAAGACATTCGTGAATCCAAAGTATGAACGCAGAGAAGGTGAGGATGCATATGAATATGGTCTTCGCCTAATCGAAATCAAAGTCGAACAGAAGCCCGACGATCTGGACTGGGAAGACATCGTTGAAGCAACTGGCATCGAATGTCATCGGGATAGTTTGAGAAAGGCGGCATCTGTAACGCCATACTCCGGCTATGCTGTTGCGCAGTATTTCAAGAAAAAGTATGCCGCTCAGGGTAATCCCGGCCAGGACGATTATATGGGCGAGTTGAACTGCAAAATTGCGGAGATGCGTAAAGAGGCCAAACGCTTCTATGACCAGCGCCGCGAGTTCAATAAGATGGTCGATCGGATGGGTCGTGAGGAAAATCTGGAAGATCGGCTCGTTGAGGCTGCTCAGAATCTGAATGAGTTTTCGCCGCTATCGGTTAATAAGCCGGACGACTTTTGTATGTTCCTTGGCGATGCTGAAGCTGTTCTTGTGTTTGCCGACTGGCATTACGGTATGGTAACGGACAATATCTGGGAGCAGTATAATACTCAGGTATGCCGTTATCGTGTGGAACGGCTGGTTGAGCGAGCAGTTGAGCGCATCAGGCTGAATAAATGCCAGAGACTTCATGTCGTGTTGTTGGGCGACGCGGCTCATGGCTCAATACACACCAGTGCGCGTGTTGCCTCCGAGGAGCTGACGTGCGACCAGATCATGCAAGTGTCAGAAATTATGGCACAGGCGATCAGTGTTTTGGCCGATGAGGTTGAGCAGACAGTAGTTCACGCGACCTACGGAAATCATTTGAGAACCGTTCAAAATAAAAACGACAGTATTCATGCGGATAACATGGAGCGGCTGATCCCCTGGTGGCTTGAGCAGCGGCTTCATGATCGCGGCGATATCGTTTTCCCGGAATCGGAGTATTACGAGTTTTTGTACTTCTCCGTATGCGGGTATAACATTTGTGCCGCCCATGGCGACTTGGACAACGTGAAGAATGCCGGAAAGACGCTGCACACGCTGTTTGCCAAGAAGTATTCCAGCGATATTGACTATGTGGTGTTGGCCGATAAGCACCATAAAGAGGAGTTTGAAGAGTTGGGAATCGAGAGTATGATTGCGCCCTGCTTGTGCGGTACGGATGATTATGCTAACGGAAAACGGCTCTATTCGACCCCGGCACAGCTGATGATGGTTTTCCGCCCCGGAGTAGGTGCGGATGCCTGCTATCAGATCAAATTGAATTAAGGAGTGGGACAATGGTTAAGGCCAATATCGTGTCCGCTCTGTGCGAGAAAGGCTACTACAAGAATCAGGCCAATGATGTGGTGGACGAAGTGCTCCAAATCATCAGAGATGCGCTGGTTCGCGGGGAGCAGGTACAGCTCAGAGGTTTCGGAACCTTTGAGGTGAAGACCAGAAAAGGCCGCAATAGCAAAAACATCTCCACCGGGGAGATGCGGGTATCGAGCGATAGCAAGGTACCCACGTTCCGGGCCAGTAACAGCCTGAAAGAGGATGTTCGCGCCGGTACGGACTCGCAGCAGTGACACAAATAATCTAAATAATTTTCTTTGCAGCTATTGACATCCAGAAATGTCTATGGTATCATATGACCATAGCAACAAAGAAAATCAACGAACACCCAGCCCCAGGTCGGGGCTGGGAGATCTGGGGATATAGCTCAGTTGGGAGAGTGCCTGCCTTGCAAGCAGGAGGTCGGCGGTTCGATCCCGCCTATCTCCACCAGATGTGCTGTATTGGCTAAGTTGGCGTTTGTGCGGTTCAGCTCATTACTTTTACTGCTATCTCAGCCAAAAGCCTATCGGCCACAGACGAGGTTCTTCGGACGTACAGCCATTACGGTGGATGCGTCTGCCGTAATTCCGGGATGTAGCTCAGTTGGTAGAGCACACGATTGATAATCGTGAGGGCAAAAGTTCGATCCTTTTTATCCCGACCAGTCCCCTCTGCCATAGAGAGGGTAACATTTCTCAAAAGCCGATGACAAGGCGGGAGATACCACTATGGCTGATATCTTTCTCTATGAACTGCAAGACTTCCTATTCCATGCGCCGACAAGATTCGCTGTCTGGAATTTGCAGGGATTGGGAACGTGGTCGGGCAGCGCCTACGCCCGAACCGGTACACCTTGACAATTTCATATGGGGCCGTAATGGGTTCGACGGGGTTCTGAGAGAGTAAGACTCGCAGGTAGAAGACCGCCTCAAGGCTTAAACAAAAATGAAATGACAACGATACGACTGTTGTAATGATCCATCCCGCTTTTTCCGCTGCTCTTGCAGCAAAGGGAATTGCCGCCTGATGACGGCTGGATTCCAAAACGATGTACCCACTGACCGGGTAAACATCTGAGGTCGAAGATTCGGTCAGAGTATTGCAGTTTTCCTTGTCACTGTGAAAAGAAACAAGGTGGTGGAGGTGCATCTAACCGGTGCGCCCTGGGCGCGGAGTGACAACTGCTGATCCGCCCGTCTCAGTTTGAGGCGAATTGATAAAGTGTTGTCTATTGCGTAAGACTGTTTTATTCATGTAGGGATTTCGGACAGGGGTTCGATTCCCCTCGGCTCCACCATATATAGAGGATGTAGTGATAACGGTAGCACGCCTGCCCAGGGAGCAGGAAGAACGGTTCGAGTCCGGCATCTTCTACCATTTTTGGGGCACGTACAGCAACTTTCAAAAACTTTTTATGGGAAAAAGAACAACCGTGTTCCGTATTTTGAGACGCTAACAGCAATTTTGAAAACAATTCTACTTGAAATAGAAAAATCATCGCCTTTAACTAAGCATATGCCGAACAAATGTGGTGTCGTTAAGAATGCGTCTCGTAGATCTATATTGGCCCGTAGCTCAGATGGTAGAGCGTCTGACTGTTAATCAGATGGTCGCAGGTTCGAGTCCTGCCGGGTCAGCCATATTGCGGGGTGTAGCAGTGGTAGCTTACCAGCCTCATAAGCTGGTGGTCGCAGGTTCGAGTCCTGCCCCCGCAACCATGCCCGTCCCACGAACAGAGCGGAGACTGTAAACCGAATGGGAAATAGAAACCTTCACATCTGGCAGTGATGACTTTTACAAGGTTTTGGGAGTAAAACCGGCGCAATCCGGCAGGCGAAGTACGAGCCGGCACCATGGCTTACGGTGTGAGTAAGCCGATCTGTCCGGTTAGCTCAGCTGGGAGAGCATTTGCCCTACAAGCAAAGGGTCGGCGGTTCGATCCCGTCACTGGACACCATATGCGGGTGTAGCACAACGGCCAGGGCACCGGCCTTCCAAGCCGGGGATGCGGGTTCGATCCCCGTCACTCGCTCCATATGCCGGAGTGGTGGAATCGGCAGACGCGGAGGACTCAAAA
>DXUR01000640.1 GCA_019417795.1 Clostridiales bacterium
GTATAGACCGATTGATATTGGACGGCGCAAATTTGAATGCAGATGGTGTAAAGCAAACTACGCAATTGCCTATTGAGATCGGATATAAGCTGGCGAAGAGATTCTCTGAGAAAAGCGACTCCGCTAAGCGAAACGCTGAAATGCTTGGTTTGATGGTGAATGAGCCGAATGTCAAGCCGGAGGAGCTTGTGGGAATACAGGCAAAGACGCTGGTCATTGCCGGGACTAAGGATATGATTAAAGAAGAACATACGAGGCTGATTGCGGCAAGCATACCAGATGCCAGACTTGTGTTCATCAGCGGCAATCACTTTATTGCAAATAAACATCCAACGGAGTTTAATCAAGCGGTAATAGATTTCTTGAAGAAGTAAACTATAGGAGAACATAATGTACGCACAGGCAGCGATATGCGAATGTGGAAATTTGCAGAAATATGTTGATTGTACGCATGAACTCAATGACACAAGGGCAAGGTGCTAATACAAGTTTTGTGCACTCATAGCGTAATCGGATAATCTCAACACCTTTGATGGCGTTCACTTGGGTATAGAAAAAGGCGACTGTTTTTTAACAATCGCCTTGAATTTGATGACTGAATATGAAGTTACAAGCAAGAAATTTTGTTGTCCGAAAGCCAGAAACCGTTGATATTACTGCGTTTTTTGAAAAGTTCTGTATCGCCACTCGGACCATGTAGGGACGAAGATTTTGATATCACGAGTATCAAGATTTCCGTTCCTATTTTTACTCAAAACTGCTGAAAGAGGTAGTTTTTCGTATATTTTGAAAGTATGCATCGCCATTGACCGTGGTAGCTCCCGGTCTGTGGAGGTGCTTTTTTGTTTTTTCTTGACCTTTGTATGCGTTGAAATTTTGAAAAAGGCGTTAAACTTTCGGGGCTGGAGTGGCAAAAGTCAAGATTCCCGTTAAATTTTTGGAGAGGTGTTAAAACATCATCCGCCTCAATCCAAGTGAAAATAAGTCTGCGTTCACAGATTTTTCTTGCTATTTTATATTAGAGCAGTTACAATGAGTGGTAGAATACAGACCTGCGGAGGGATAGGATGACTATCGTTTACGATAAGCTGTGGCACCGTTTAGCTGAAAAGGGCCTTAGAAAAAAAGACCTTCGTGAAGCTGCTGGGATTAGTCGAGCCTCTATAGCTAAACTTGGAAAAAATGAGATTGTAACGACTGAGGTGCTTGCAAAGATTTGTACGGCCCTTTCCTGTGACATTTCCGAAATTGCCGAAGTTTCTGACACGTTGGCAGCGGACTGTACACCCATTCATATGGATGCACACCAGCGGTTTAGAGTTAATTCGTTTTTTGCGGGAATTGGTGGATTTGATATCGCCTTTGAGCAGCATGGCTTTGAGACAGTCTATTTATGTGAAATCAATCAATTCTGCAATGAAATCCTTACATCCCACTGGCCAAACGTGCCAAGGGCAACAGACATCTGCCAAGTAGCTGCCAATGATATACCAAAGGCCGAAGTGTGGTGTGGCGGATTCCCCTGTCAAGATATATCAGTAGCCAGAGGCGCTGCCACACGGCTTGGGTTGGGTGGTAGCCGCTCCGGATTATTTTTCCAGTATGCAAATTTAATAGAAGCTAAGTCCCCGGAGGTTGTTATTATTGAAAATGTTGAGGGCCTCTTCAACTCAAACGGTGGCCGTGACTTTGGCGTGATTTTACAACGGATGACTTCTATGGGATATGCGGTGGCATGGAGGCTTTTAAACAGCCGCTACTTTGGTGTCCCCCAATCTCGTCCTCGCGTTTATCTGTGCTGCTGGAAAAACTCACCTCAGAAAGCACAGAGAGTCATGTTCGATTCGGCGGGGGCGCACATATCCCCGAATGAGCGGAAAGATTTCTTGACAGAAGCCAGCAAAGAAAGTGAATACCCCAAGGTTCCCAAAGTAGCATATTGCCTTGCCGCGACATCCGGCAGACACACAGGCACTGATTGGAGCAGGACCTATGTTGTATGCGCAGATGGTGTACGGCGTTTAACTCCAAAAGAATATGAACGCCTCCAGGGCTTTCCCGATTACTGGACATTGCCCGCTCGATATACTGTTGATAGTGAGGATACCGATACTTTGCGGTATACTGCTATCGGAAATGCGGTATCTGTCCCGGTTGTAGAGTGGATTGCGCAGAGAGTCCATACCGAACTTTTGACTAACCGTCCGTTTCTTAGCCGAGACGACCTACAATCCTATGTTCCTGAGTTCTCTAAAACAGCCTGGTCACCGCTTCATCTATCGGAAATCGACTTCTCTGACGAATCGAGCAGCTATAAGTGGCCTAAAGCGGGGCTTGCCTGGGATGATTCATTTATTGGAAGCGCTGTGAGCCCCACTCCGGCAAAGCCTATCCCGTCCAGCCTGATGGATATTGTGGAACGAGAACGGGTCGGAGAACGCTACTACCTAACATCAAATGCCGCAGAGGGAATCATCCGCCGCGTTGACAATCAAGGCCGGAAGCTCTTTCCACCTTTGCGGAAGGCGTTGGAAGCCGAGAAATCAAAGAAAGTTGCTGGGGGGATATAAATGACATTTGCTACATTGCGGCTTGGTAAAACGAGTGTTGAGGACATAAGGCTGATCGATGCGCAAGAGAGCGGCATCTTGACTTCACCTATGACTATTTCGGTGGTCTGTACTC
>DXUR01000641.1 GCA_019417795.1 Clostridiales bacterium
CAAAAGAGATCATTAAAAGCCACGCCGAGAAGCACGGAGAGTCCACAAACGCTTTTGTTTATCGCACCGTGATGGAAGCCATCCAGCGGGACGAGAAAGCTGATAGAGAAGAATGATCAGAGCGGAAAGGTTTATGGCCGGAAGTTGACCAGTATCAATTATCCCGGCCTCAATTATTCGATCAGTTGCTCTCGAAACACCGTGGCGCGGATGGCGTCCAGATAATACAGATAGGCCGTCAGCCTTGATGGTTGTGCCCTCTGTGCAAAATATAAAGGATCCTAACGAGAATTTCTCAGCAGGATTCTTTTGTGTTGCGAGGGTCTAAGCCACGGATGCAGTGGTGTCGAGAGAGACTTTACCTTGCGGTGGGCAGCCCCGCTGCAAGTGGCTGTACCGGGTTCAGTGATGTCACAGCGGATGCCTACTACGCAGCCACTGTGACATGGGGCCGCACACGACAGCATCGCCGACGGGATCGGCAACGACCTGTTCGGCGTCGGCAATAAATGTACAAGAGCGCAAATCGTGATGTTCCTGTGGAAACTGTACGCAGGAAAGCAACTGCTATCTATGTAAAAAGGACTCCCCTGACCGATTTTGCGGTCAAGGGAGCCCTTTTTGTATGTCGTGGGAACCATGGGCGAGGCACATCATCGTAACTGTGCTTCTCTGTAGGTACGGCAATTTCCGAATGATGTCTGTCGCCTTTTGGCGTAGTGGTTTAATCGGGTCTGCGCAGTTTTCTGATATTTTCAAATAAGCCCTTCTGCGATTCTTGCATTTTTGTAAGAATCGCAGGCAGGCCTTGAATGAGAAATAGATCATTCTTCACACCACAAAGTGAACGAAAAGTGAATTTTCACCTTATGGTGTTGAAGATTGTGAAAATATGAGTATAATATAAGTAAGCAACAATGGAGGTACTGCGTATGCAATACGAAAGCGAGCGCATTGAATACAAATTCCAAATGATCGATGACATCTATAAGGAGGTCATCGCATTTGCAAATACGGACGGTGGCGTGATCTATTTCGGTATTGACGACAAAGGCAACCTGATTGGCATTGATAATGTGGATGAAACCTACACGCGCCTGACCAACGGCATCCGCGATGCAATCGCACCGGATGTGACCATGTTCGTGCGGTATGTCCTCCAGGATAATAAGGTAATTCAGATCGAGGTTGCCGAAGGCAGCTATAAGCCTTACTATCTGAAATCCAAAGGTATGAAGCCTGCCGGTGTTTATGTCCGTCAGGGGACATCCAGTGTTCAGGCATCTCCCGAGCAGATTCGTCAGATGATCAAGGAGTCGGACGGAGACAGTTATGAGGACTCCCGCAGTTTGGAACAAGATTTAACATTCCATGCCGCAGAAACCGCATTTGAACGGTACGGCGTAGAGTTTTCCGTTGAGAAGTATCGTGCGTTGGGTATTACACAGAATGATATTTACACCAATCTTGCGCTGCTGCTTTCCGACCAGTGCCATCACACGATCAAAGTTGCCGTGTTCAAGGATGAATTCTGCACAGAGTTCCGTGACAGCAAGGAGTTCGGCGGGTCTGTGTTCAAGCAGTTTGAGGATGTGGTAAACTATCTCGCTCTGTGCAACAAGACTGTTTCCACGATCAAAGGACTTGTTCGCACGGATAAGCAGGACTACCCCGAGGAAGCCATTCGTGAAGCCCTGCTCAATGCGCTTGTGCATCGGGATTACAGCTTCAGCGGCAGTATTATCATCAATGTCAACGACAGCAAAATGGAGTTTATCTCTCTTGGCGGTCTACTCTCCGGCCTTTCTACCGAGGATATTCGCATCGGTGTTTCTCAGCCGAGGAACAAAAAGCTGGCAGAGGTGTTCCATCGCCTGCGCCTGATTGAAAGCTATGGCACCGGTATTCGCCGCATTTTCAAGCTGTACGAAAACTGCCCTGTACAGCCCAGCATTGAGGCAACGACCAATGCGTTCAGAATCGTGTTGCCCAACATGAATGCTACCGATGCTGCAAACGAGGATACACCGGCAACAACCGGCAAGTCTACTGCTGCCATCACTCCCCAGATGAAAACGGTGATGGATTATCTGGCGGAGTATGGCGAAATGACCGATGAAGATCTGCAGGAGCTGCTGAATATCAAAAAGACAAGAGCCTACCTGCTTTCCCGCCAGATGAATGAAAATGGGTTGATTGACATCATCGGCCGGGGCGCGGGAAAAAGATATCGATTGAAGTGAGGGCAAAAATGATGATTGCTACCACGAAATCGAAGAACAGTATCTACACAACAAATACTGCGACGAGGAATTCAAGGTTAAGCTGAAGCCCATCAAATCAGACAACAACCAATTTCTTCTCCTGTAGGAAGATAAGATTGATGAAATGGATGAGGATACTCATATCTACCATAACTTTATGCTTTGCAAAGAGCGCTTTGTGCGCTGGACAGAAAAGGACACCAATCCGTCTCAGGTGCTTGATATGGACCCCGAGAAGATTGGCCGACATTTCCTGGGGGTGCTGCCGAGGATCTGTCTGAAATAGAAACAAAAAAATGGCGGTAAGAGAGTAATACTCCTTACCGTCATCTTTTATGACTTCCTTTTATTCTGCCTCGTCCATAAAGGCGGAGAATGAAGTTATAAAAAAAGAGATCGCCTTGAGAGAAGAGAGGC
>DXUR01000642.1 GCA_019417795.1 Clostridiales bacterium
CATTTCATCTAAGTACCTATCAGGCAGAAAAGACACCACATGAGGAAATATAGGCATCTTGCCATCATTCATAGCAGCTACTTTCGTTGCATCGAAAGAATAGAAGCACATAGTTGGTGTCAAGAGTGTCGGAATGAAACGCAGATAGTATGTATCCGTTCTGGGGTCATATAAGGTTTCAAGGTGATTTCCCATAGGGATACCGTGTGAATCTTTAACATTCATCCGAGAGTCACCATTTTTCAGGTGGGCAAAAACACATTCTAATTTATCTCCAGTTACCTTGTCGCCTGTTTTTGAATAATCAACCCAGTTTGCAGCACATCCAAAAGATAGCGTCCTTGTATTATAGCACTGTTCAATACGTTTTGTAGAACCAAGTCGCATAAGGAGGATAGTTGAAAAATGGCTTTGTAACATAAAAGTTGGTTCTCCTTTCTCGTCCCAATGGTTATTTCAAACTCAAGAACAGCGCCGCCCGACACCGGGCGGCGTTTTCGCATATTTTATCAGTCTGTTATTGTTAGGGTGACTGATGTAGTTCCGTTATTGATTTTCCCAGCAAAATCCACCGAGCGAATGGTAGTAAAAAGCACAAATCGGAGCCAGAACGGTTCCGATTTCTACTTTTTTGTTATCTTCAAGGGCGAATGTCATTTAACTTTCTCCACAGAAGCGATTGTGCCCTCAAAGGGATCAACCTCCGATAATGCGCCGGTGTAGGTCACAGTGACGGAGTCGCCCACGGCAACATCATCATATCCTTCCGGCTTTGCGGAGGAGTCGATGGAAAACTGGTAGGAAGCGCCTTGGTCATCCGTCACAACAAACATAAAGTCCTTTTTCTCGTCCAGCTTGCCGGTCAGGGTGCTTTCCTCCTGCTGCGCTCCGCTTTGAGTGCCGGCATTGGAATCTGTGTCCGTGCCGGATGTCTGGCTGCCGCAAGCGGTAGCCAGCGCCAAAATACATACAACCGTCAGCAATACAAATAATTTCTTTTTCATCATACGAATCCTTTCTGATATGCTTCTTTTAAGAGGTCTTGATAGATGTTTTTTTCAATCGTGAATTCCGGCATCCCCATAGAGCCTGCCGCAATCGCGAATTCGTCGAAGACCAACACGAGATTTCCGTTTGCGTCGAGATAGAAATTCTGCTCCGCGTCGATCCCAGCAAAATCCTCCGGGAAGTATGCGAGGGCCTGATTTGCGGACATCTGCGCTTCCACTTGCCGCAGCACCTCATTGGACAGCACTGACACATAATCGGTCCCATCGCGGAAGAGATCCCTCAGAGAGATCATTTGTCCCGTTGCTTTGTCAATGTGATAGAAGCGGCTGAAGGCATAGCTGCTGGCTTCCGTTTGTGTGGCGTCTATGCGAAGGGTAAACCATGTGTCCGTGTTAGTAAGCACCACGCTGAATACACGCAGATCCTGATAGCCATTTCCGATGCGTTCACAGTCTTTGTAAAACTGCGTCAGCAGCTCGTCGGTGTATGCGCGGACTTCCTGATTTACCGCATCAGCTGCATCGCTGCCGGATAACTCCGGTACGGAGATATCCATAGAACTATGTCCATCATTGTAGGCGTAACTCCGGAAGGTGACCACTTTCACCAACGCCCCCAGCCCAGGGATCTCCGCCATCGCTGCCGCAGCTGAGGGGGATACGTTTGGAATTGTGATGAACAGCGCAAGCGCTGCTGCGACCCATGTTTCCCAGTGGCGTCGCTGACGCCGTCGGGAATTTTCGTCCAGAGCCGCGCAGGTTTGGAACACCCGACCGGCATAATCCTCCGGGAGTGGAAATGATTCCTCAGCGGCACGCTGGTGGAGCAACTCGTCAAATTGATCCATAGACCCCTCCTTGTTCATCGGCCAGCAAAAGGCGCAGCTGCTTTCTGCTGCGGGACAATCTGGTTTTCACTGCTACATCGCTGATCCCTAAAATGCGGCTGATCTCCCGAATGGAAAAGCCGTCGTAATAGAACAGCGTTACCACGGAGCGCATTTCCGGGTTTAATGATAGCACCGCTTCCCATAGGGACAGCCGCTCAGTCGGATCCGGATCGTCTGCAGGCAGAAAGTTCTGTACTTCAGACAGATCAGTGATTGGCCGGTACTTCCGGCATAGGTCATAGCAGTTGTTAACTACGATCCGTAGGATCCACGATTTGAATTTTGCAGGGTCCCGCAGGGCATCCAGCTTCGTAAAGGCAGTACAAATGGCACTCTGTACCGCATCCTCTGCGTCTTCGTCGGTTGACACGATTGCCCGGGCGGTTCGGAACATGGCCGTCTGATTCTGCAGCACCAGACGGGTGAAGTCATCTTTATCTAATCTTTTTACCACACTGGATGGCCTCCTATCAAGCCCCTTGCTTTCCGGTCATCTATATAGACGCTTTGAGCACGAAAAAGGTGGCAGCATTTGAAATTTTTTCTTTGGCTGGAGTGGTTGATCCGTTTGCCCTTTTTTATTGTGTTTGGCAAAGTACAGGGCAGATTGCCCGATGAATGAAATCTGCTGTGATTCCGATATTTTTACCATATACCAGAATGAGACCGGTTTTGTCAAGAGGAGTAACCTCTATGCATCAACTCAAACCTTTTCCTCGTAAGTGCTCAATAACCACCCGCATTTCCAAGGTTGAGTAAGTGTGAGAAAATGATATGCA
>DXUR01000643.1 GCA_019417795.1 Clostridiales bacterium
GCATCAAACTCAGTCAGGAGTACTCAAAAAAAGAGACGGCAGAATGTGTTTTTTGCTCACGCAGGACGCGCTTTGCGACTCGCGTGGAACACATTCCGCCATCTTTTTTCTCTCGTAAAAGGGCCGATAAATAAACTTTTCCGATAAGAATTTGGATGCTTTCAGTCGTCTTTGTAGAGCGTAAAGCTGTTGACTTCGAAGATAAAAATGCCGGTTGCGAGGGCGGAATTATCAGAAAAAAGCTGCCATCGTTGGCGCGCTTGAACGGAAATTCCGCAGCATTTTTGCCAGCAAAACAGCTTGCATATCGTGCGCGCAAGCAGCCGCAGATGCGCCGCTCAGCGGTCGAACTGCGCAGATCGCACAGCTTCATTCCGCTGAAAGCAGCGTCAATTCCGGCGAAAAACCGGCTGGGTTCTATGAAGAACTCACTCAAAAAACAGAGCCGAAATTCGTAAAAACGAGTTCAGTTTTCTTCGAAACCGACGATATTTTTCGTGCGTGTTTCGCTATAACTCATCTCTAAAAACAGAGGACTGCCGTGTCAGAACCGTCGAATAATTTGCGATTTCTCATTAAAAAAAGCGGCGAACACGCCGCCGGAAACGCTTGAAAAAATTGAAAACACACATCTTATTTATATCAATTTTATCTGCCAGTGAGCTTTCAGAAGCACGAATTGCATTGCCGTTCTTTCAGCGAAATTGCCGCACGCAGCAGCGCCGCCGCTTGATTGTGATCGCGTAATTTTTCTATTATTGCACAATCAAATTGACAAAGAGAACTATTTTTGTGTCTCCTTTTTGACTGCCACACAGTATCTGCCGGCCACCTGACTTACACAAAAAACAGGAATGTCCACCTCGGACATTCCTGCCTGTTCCACGCAAATTGAAATTTTTTCCCGCCGCGCGCGATGGCCCGATGCGGGTTGCACGGCCTATCAACAAGTGGTATAATGACGATGAAAACAAAATAGCACGGCAGCGGCAGGGTGTTACCAGCCCCCCACCGCCTGCAGCAGGCGACGCACCGCCCGAAGCAGCAGAGACTCTGCACCGCAGGGATATTATACCCATTTCGCCCCCCCAAGGCAAGAGAATCTTCCGCACTGCACGGGACTACTATGGCCTGTGCAGTGCTTTTTTGTCGCCAAATATCTTTTATGCGAGGAGACAAAATCATGAAAAAGCGAAAGCAGAACCTTCCCCGTCCCGCCGTGCACCGTATGGAGCTTTGGTGGGCAGCCCTGCCAACTGTACCAGGCCACGTCCAGCGCGGCACCCGCCCGGTCGTCATCGTCAGCAATGATCTGGGCAACGCCTCCAGCCCTGTCGTGTCGGTAGTACCCTGTACCACTCAGCGCCACAAGCCCGCGCTGCCCACCCACGTATACCTCCGGGGTTACGGCCTTTCCAGCGGCAGTATCGCCATGTGCGAACAGGTGATGCCACTGGACAAGTCCTGTCTGCTCCGGCACATCGGCACAATATATGGCTGGTATGACCGGCTGGCTATCCAGCACGCTCTGGCCACGCAGCTTGGCATCGACCTCTGTATCAATCTGGCAGCATAAAGGGGCAGACTCATGCGCAGCATCAGCATGGCCTATCCAACCATTGACCTTGCGGCTACCGGCGCACACATCCGCCAACTGCGGCTGGAGCAAGGGTACTCCGTTCAGGACTTACAGGCCTATTTAGGACTCGAACATCCGCAGGCGATCTACCACTGGCAGCACGGGCGTAATCTGCCCAGCGTGGATAACCTGTATGCCTTGAGCAAGCTCTGGGGCGTCCCCATGGACAAGATCATTGTGGAACAGGCGCCATAGAGCATAATGAAGGCCGGGAATGGATCGTTCCCGACCTTCATTTTATACCATAGGTTTAATGTTTGCACGCGTCCGCCGTGGTATGCTGAACTCACATAAGGAGGCGAAATCATGGGCATTGAGAGTCAATATTTAGGAGAAATCAACATCCCGGAGGAACACCGGGCGGAATACGCGCAGCAGGCGCTGAAGCTCCTGCGGGCAGGCGGTATGGTGACAGTGGAATCGGTACAGCTATACGGACACAAGCTGTACCTGCTCTCTCCGCCGGAGCTGGACGAGGAGGACGGCAAGGCCGTCGGCCACTACAATTATCTGGACGAAAACAGCGGTGAGCGGTGGTGTCTCAACGCGAAAGACGGCTGGTTCGGCTGCGGCAAGATCATTGGAAGCTGCTACTATTCAACGATCGCCGCCGTGCACATTTTAACAACACTCTGGAGCGCCTCCTATGCCGCAACGCTCATCAACGGCTGTCTGGTGCGGGAAAAGACCTATATCAGATGGATCAACTATGTGCTGGGCACACAATATACGAACCAGCGGGCAACACAGCTGTGGGAGATCGGCAAGCTGCTCCAACTGGACGATGATTACTGGGCCCATTGCAACCCGGATCTCGGCCATTTACTGGAGGACTATCCGCCAGAGTGCGCGGACCGAGATCAGACGCTGTCGTGTCTGGCTGCCTACCATTTTGACGAGCTGTGCAGCATCCTCCCGCCCCTCACAGATGAAGATTGGGAGGAGCTAAAGCAAAGCAAAATGCTCACCATTCAAGCCATTTATGATTGAAATGCGTATTTACGGCATCGTGCCCGACGAGGGGCCGCAGGTGTACAAC
>DXUR01000644.1 GCA_019417795.1 Clostridiales bacterium
CACTATGATACTTTCATCCTGCGGCTGCAAAGTATCGTGGGCTCTCCGAGGGGGACGCGGGGGATATGCGGCATCTGCGGATGCCTCTGCCGGTTTTGCGGCTTGCAGTGTGGATACAAACCGCAAAAACCGGCGTGGTCAGCAGCTTATTTGCAGGTGTCCGCTGCGCATAATCTTCTGCCCACATCCATCTCAAACTCTGCGGATTTTTTCGATGGGGACGGGGAAAGCGATGGGATAGCAGCCAATGCCCTGCCTTGTCTGCCAGCCACAGGAGCGTGGCACGCTCCTGTCACAGCGCCCATGGAGAAACAGTCCAGCGATAGCTCTGCGGAACGCCGCGCCGGTCAAGGTATTCCTGTCGTGCCTGTTCCCGTTCTGCCTCGGTCGGTGCCGTTTTGTACCGGGAATAGAGCTGCCGGTTCAGCATGGCGTCGAGCTTCTGCTCCAAGCCATGACGGATTTCTTCTTCGTAAGCATCTTCGCCCCGCAGATGGTACATGGCGAGGTCGAGAAACAGGTCATAGGGGATTTGCACAGTTTTCATGTTACTTCGCTCCTTTCCGCGACGGTCGCAACGATTGCGACGGTTGTTTTGGTGGTATCAGATTTACCGTCGCAACCGTCGCAGCCGTCGCGCGGCTTATTCGTTTTCGGCTATGAAGGTCAGCGTGATACGCCGCCCTTCGTGTCGGACTTTGTTCTCATAGCGGACGTGGTATTCATCCAACAGTCTGCCAGACTTCACATTCAGATACTTGCTCAGCGCATTAGCCGCCATGCCGGCATGGACGGCACCGGCAAGCTCGGAGGGCGAGCCTGTCCATACCGGTTGATCTGCGGACACCAGCCTTGAAACAGCTTCCAGAACGTGATCGGGCGGTTCCTTGTGCAGCTCGTTTTCCAACTTTTCGAGATTCCAAATCTGCGTATCGGCGTCCTTTTTCAGATAGAGAATCTGATCCTGCTGGTCGCGCCCCACGACGTCGATGGTTGCCTCCAATGCCGTGCGCTTTTTCTTCTGCATGAGAAGCGACCCGTCCGCACAACCGAGCAATCCTGTTGTACCGGAGATCATTTCGAAGCTGTCACCGGCAGGCTGCTTGCGGGTGTGGTGAACAGTCAGAACGCAGATGCAGTGCTTGTCGGCAAATTGCTTGAGCCGACCGATGATCTCATAATCGCTGGCGTAGCTGTACGCCTCGCCGCCGACTTCGCGTATTTTCTGCATGGTGTCAATGATAATGAGTCTGGTGTCGGGATGTTCCCGCACGAAGTTCTCAAGCTGCTCGTCCAGCCCGTTTCCAATCTTGCCCGCAGCGGTTGCAAAGTGCAGCCGGTCGGTGTCGTTGACGCCGTACATCATGAACATACGGCTCTGGATGCGCTGAAAATCATCTTCCAAAGCGAGGTACAGCACCGTACCGGGATGGACTTCGCAGCCCCACAGAGCTTCGCCCGTGCTGACATGATAGGCGATCTGCGCCACCAGAAATGATTTGCCGATCTTCGGCGCGCCTGCGAGGATGTACGCGCCTGCGTAGAGCAAGCCGTCGATGATCGGCGGTCTGCTCTGATATGCGGTCTGGTACAGCTCGGTCATGGAGATCGTGTGCAGGTAATGCGGATCGGTCAACCGCTGCATCCTGTGGTAGATTTCGTCCAGACTTTCCGTGCTGTTTTGAAAATCACCGTTGATTTCTCCCTCAAAAGCGGATATACTGTTCTCAGTTGAATTGTGAAGCGGCTGCCCATCATCTGCGCCAACAGATGTGTCCGGGGCGGTCGTTTTCTTTTTGCTATTTTCATTCTCCATAGGCATTTTCCTCCTTCATGCCGTCCATGATGGCGGCAGTCATTTCAATCACATCCAGCAACTCGTCGTTCACGCTGCCGCCTGCTTCAATGCGCCGCAGCTCGTCCAGCACGGCGGCAAGCTGGTCGCGCAGCGCCTTGTAAACTCTCGGATTGCCCTGTACCACCACGTCCTTGCCAGTCAAACGGCGGGTGATGTAGTCCTGCTTCGTCAGCCCGGAGAGCTTGACAAAGGTTTCGATTTGTGCATCTTCCTCCGGTGATACCCGGAAGGCAACAGTCTTGTTGCGCCAGCGGTTGTGGTTGTCTCGGTTTTTCAGTGACATTTTAATTGCTCCTTTCGACGTTCAATTTATCTGCCATTTCCTTCTGCACAGTTGGGAACAGATGCGCGTACCGATAGGTGATCTCCACACTTTCGTGTCCCACACGATTGCCGATGGCAACGGCGGAATAGCCCATGTTGATAAGTAAAGAAACGTGGCTGTGTCTCAAATCGTGGATTCTGATGATTTTGACGCCTGCCGCCTTGCAGCCAAACGCCATCCCGCGCTTTAAGGCATATTTGGACAGAGGAAAAATACGGCTGTCTGCTTCCAGTCCATAAAGATGCTTGAAGTAGTCCTGTATCTCGTCGCAGAGGAAGTCCGGCATCTGGATTACGCGGTTGCTTTTCTTCGTTTTTGGTGTTGTGATCACATCCTTGCCCTGCAAACGCTGATACGACTTGTTGATACGGAGCGTTTTCTTCCTAAAATCGAAGTCCGCAGGCGTCAGTGCCAGTAGTTCGCCCTCGCGGATGCCGCACCAGTACAGGATTTCAAAGGCGTAGTACAGCATGGGCTTGTCCATCATGGCGT
>DXUR01000645.1 GCA_019417795.1 Clostridiales bacterium
GTATCACAAAGTCTTGCAGGAAAATCCTCAGCTTACAAGCAATCCCTTTTCCCGGTTTATGCAGAAACAAAAAATCAAACGCCAGTATGCAAAAACTGTAAAGAAAGGCGGTGCAGCCACCGCCAAAGCAACCGCCGGAGCGTCACAGACAGCAGCAAAGAAAGCGGCTGCCTTTGTAGGGCGACACCCGGCGGGCGTGATAATCGCTATCGCCGCGCTGCTTCTGTTCATCATGGTATCAGTAGGGCTTTCCTCTTGTGGGGCAATGTTTTCCGGCAGCATGAACAGCGTGTTAGGGACTTCCTACACGTCCGAGGACAGCGACCTTGTGGCAACGGAACAGAGCTATGCTGCAATGGAAAACGAACTGCAAAGTGAGATTGACAATATCGAAACCACCCACAGCGGCTATGATGAATACCGCTATGACCTTGACACTATCGGGCATAACCCACACGAACTTGCGTCTTATCTGACCGCCCTTTTACAGAGCTACACCCCACAGAGCGCACAGGCAGAGCTAAAACGGCTGTTCGGCTTACAGTACACCTTGACGCTGACGGAAGAAATCGAGATACGCACCACCACCGACGAGGAGGGCAACGAGGAAGAATACGAATACCGTATCTTGAACGTGAAGCTGACAAACAAGCCGATTGCTTCCCTTGCGGAAGAACTGCTGAACCCACAGCAGTTTGAAATGTTCAAAGTGTACTTACAGACACAGGGCAACAAACCGTTGATTTTTGGCGGCGGCTCTCCCGACGGCAGCCCCTCCGAGGATTTAAGCGGCGTGGAGTTTGTAAACGGCACACGTCCCGGAAACCCGGAGTTTATGGAGCTTGCAAAACAGCAAGTCGGAAACGTGGGCGGTTATCCCTATTGGAGTTGGTATGGCTTTAACAGCCGCGTGGAATGGTGCGCCTGCTTTGTGTCATGGTGCTACAATCAAGCCGGAAAAAGCGAACCCCGCTTTGCAGGCTGCGAATGGCAGGGCGTTCCTTGGTTCCAGTCAAGGGGACAATGGGGCGCGCGGGGCTATGAGAATATCGCACCGGGCGACGCTATCTTTTTCGATTGGGATTTAGACGGCGTTGCCGACCATGTGGGGCTTGTGCTTGGCAGGGACGGCAGCCGCGTCTATACCGTTGAGGGCAATTCCGGCGACGCCTGCAAGATAAAGAGCTATGACCTTAACTATCAATGTATCAAAGGCTACGGGCTGATGAACTGGTAAAGCAACCCCAAAAAGAAAGGAGAAATGACCTATGGCAAACAATAAAATTGACCGTATCAATAAGGAAATCGCAAAGACCCGCGAGAAAATCACAGAGTATCAGAACAAGTTAAAAGGACTGGAAGCGCAGAAAACCGAAGCGGAAAACCTTGAAATCGTGCAGCTTGTACGAGCTATGCGTCTGACCCCGCAGGAACTGAACGCTATGCTGTCCGGCGGCGGTATTCCCGGCATGAACGCCGCACACGCTACCGAAGCGGCAGACTACGAAGAACAGGAGGAAAATGCAGATGAAGAATAAACTGAAAAAGACCATGACTGCCCTTTGTGCCGCCCTTATCCTTATGGGCGGTTTTTCTGTCCCTGCCTATGCACAGGGCGCAGCCACAGAGCCGCCCGCAGGGGACGCGACCAACGACAGCAACGTAGTTGTGGAGGAAAAAGAGGAAACGCCGCCCCTTACCCCAAAGGGAAACGCAACACTGGTTGACGATTACGGCGGCAATAAGCAGCTTATCACTGTTACCACCAAAGGCGGCAACTATTTCTATATCCTCATTGACCGCGCCGCCGAGGGCGAACAGACCGTACATTTTCTAAATCAAGTGGACGAAGCCGACCTTATGGCACTGACCGAAAACGGCGAAGCTGCCAAAAAGCCGGAAATCTGTAACTGTACGGAAAAATGCGAAGTCGGAAAGGTAAACACGTCCTGCCCGGTATGTGTTACCAGTATGACAGGCTGCACAGGCAAAGAACCTACCCCAACACCAACCGAGCAGCCGGAAGAACCGAAAGGAAAAGGCGGCAATCCCGGTGTGGTGCTTGCCTTAGTCCTCTTTGCCCTGCTTGGTGGCGGCGCAGCGTTCTACTACTTTAAGTTTCTAAAGCCGAAGCAGAATGTAAAGGGCGATACCGACCTTGAAGATTTTGAATTTGAGGACTACGACGAGGACGAGCCGGAAGCAGATACCGGGGAAACTCCCGAAGATGAAGAAACGGAGGAAGAAACCCTATGACCCTGTTTACCGACAATCCCTTTGAAAAGATGATGATACAGAAACCGAACGGGCGGCGTGATAATGCTCCGCCTGTTCCTTATCCCCCGGCTTGCGCTTCCTGCCCTTACAAGGGACAGTCCCCTTGTGTTGGGTATTGCATTAGAAAGATTGAAGCAAAACGACAGCCGGAACGATAAAAAGATTTACTTTCGATATGGAATATGATATAATTGTTCCAACCATAGGAAATGATAGAGTTAAACAAATTTTTAGAGTAAGCAAAGGAGATAAAAATATGTTACCCATTTCTGATATTCTTATTCGCTCAATAAGTGGATATGTGTTTATAGTTCCAGTTTTTATATTGTATTTCTTATACCTTAAAAAATCAGGAAGAAAGCAATTTCCTAAATTGACGATAGAAAGTCTCGATGTC
>DXUR01000646.1 GCA_019417795.1 Clostridiales bacterium
TGCCGATGGCCTGAAGGACCAGATTTACCGCGCCGGCGGCCAGATCGGCGGGGGTGGCGTCCTCAGAGAGATCACCGAAGTTGGCAGCGGTCATGTTGGGGTCCAGCGTGGAGGCAGGGTCCCGGGCAATGTCACTGATGGTGAGATCCACATGGCTCAGATCCCCCTGAGCGGCCAGCTTTTTGATCTGGTAGAAGCGTTCCATACCCACCAGCTTGTGACAGAGACCACCCAGCGTGCCGCCGCCGATACCGCTGCCGCAGAGGTGCCGCACTTCTTTTCCGGCTTCCGCCCACAAAAAGGCGGTGCCGGTACCCATCGTCACAACTACGCCGGAGGATTGACCGGACAGAGCCAGCGCACCGGTGCCGCTGGCCTGAAATTCATCCACCCGGCAGGTGGGCAGGCCGAACACATCCCCGTCCACATAGCTGGTGCCAACGCCGGTCAGAACGACCCGGCGCACATCTCCGAGGGAGAGACCGTTGCTGGTCAGGTAGTTGCCCAGTGCGCCGTACAGGCTGGTGACCTGATCCTCCGCCCGGACCCGGAGCATGGAGACCACGCTGCCGTCGGTCCGCAGCCCTACGATCTTTGTAGTAGAGCCGCCAATATCAATGCCTAAGATCACTTCCATGGCTTGTTTCCTTTCCAAAGGGGGCCGGCAGGTGAGGAATACGCGAAAGCCGGCCGCCGTCTTAGTTATGATAGGGGAGCAGAGGTGCCTTGTCAATGTTTATTTGTGAAAAAATTGATAAAAGAATTGCTTTTATCCGGGGAGATAGCTATAATGTGTGGTAACTTGTGGTGTAACGAGAAGGAGACACACGATGGATATCACAGATAAACTCAATATGACGATGCTCTGCGACTTTTACGAATTGACCATGGGAAATGGTTATCTGGAAGCGGGGCTGAAGGATCGGATCACCTATTTCGACATCTTTTTCCGTGATGTTCCGGACCACGGCGGCTATGCCATCTGCGCCGGTCTGGAGCGGATCATCGCCTATATTCAGGATCTGCATTTTTCTGAGGAGGACATTGAATATCTCCGGAGCAAGGATCTGTTTTCCGAGCGGTTTCTGGACTATCTCCGCGATTTCAAATTCACGGGTGACGTCTGGGCCATCCCAGAGGGTACTCCCATCTTCCCCCGGGAGCCGATCATCACTGTCCGGGCTCCGGCTATTCAGGCACAGCTGGTGGAGACCTTCCTGCTGCTGATCTTCAACCACCAGAGCCTTGTGGCCACCAAGACCAACCGCATTGTCCGGGCGGCGGAGGGGCGCGTGATCCTGGAGTTCGGTTCCCGCCGGGCACAGGGCACGGACGCCGCCATCTCCGGCGCCCGGGCTGCCTATATCGGCGGCTGCGCCGGTACGGCCTGCACCATTTCCGACCAGCTTTTCGGCGTTCCCGCCGGCGGCACCATGGCCCATGCGTGGGTGCAGATGTTCGATTCGGAGTATGACGCCTTCAAGACCTACTGCGAGGTGTTCCCCACCAACGCCACGCTGCTGGTAGACACCTACAATACCCTGAAATCCGGTGTTCCCAACGCTATCAAGGCCTTCAACGAGGTGCTGCGGCCCAAGGGGATTACCAAGTGCGCCATCCGTCTGGATTCCGGCGACATCGCCTATCTCACCCGGGAGGCCCGGCAGATGCTGGATGAGGCGGGCTGGGAGAGCTGCAAGATCTCCGCGTCCAACTCCCTGGATGAGTACATCATTCAGGACATCCTCCGTCAGGGGGCTAAGGTGGACCTCTTTGGCGTGGGCGAGCGGATGATCACCTCCAAGAGCGACCCGGTGTTCGGCGGTGTCTATAAGCTGGCGGCCATTGAGAAAGAGGACGGCACCATCGTGCCGAAGATCAAGATCAGCGAAAATGTGGGCAAGATCACTAACCCCCATTTCAAGAAGGTCTACCGGATCTTTGACAAGGCCACTGGCAAGGCGGAGGCGGACTACATCACCGTGTGGGATGAAGTGATCGAGGAGGGTCAGCCTCTGGAACTGTTCGATCCGGATGCCACCTGGAAGCGGCGGACCTACACGGACTATACCATCAAGCCCCTCCAGGAGAAGATCTTTGACCATGGCGAGCTGGTGTATCAGCAGCCCACACTGCCGGAGATCCAGAAGTACTGCCGGGAGCAGATCGATACCCTGTGGGACGAGGTAAAGCGTTTTGAGAATCCCCACAACTACTATGTGGACCTGAGCCAGAAGCTCTGGGACATCAAGCAGGATCTGCTGCGTAAGAATTACCGCTGAATGAAAAGCGCATGGCCATTTCAGCCATGCGCTTTTTTCAAATATAGTTGAAGATTGCCGGTTGTGTTGCTATAATTACAATAGAGAATTATTTGAATCCGGGAGGTGACGGTATGGGCAGAATGTCCCATAGGAATCAGGAACGCACGGAGCGGCGGATCTCCGCAGCGGCCAGTCTGATGCTCTGCGCCCTGACGGTGTTGGCGCAGATCGCGGTGACCCTTCTGCTGACCCGTTTCCTGAAAGAAAAGGCCAGCTTTGTGTACGGATTTCTCCAGCTGATCGGCGCGGTGGTGGCCATTCGGGTTTACCAACGCAGCGGCAGCCCATCCTATAAGCTGAGCTGGATGTGTTTGCTGCTGATTTTGCCAGTGGCAGGTATGCTCCTGTTC
>DXUR01000647.1 GCA_019417795.1 Clostridiales bacterium
GGGTACAAAAAGAAAATAAATTAGGAGGAGTGTGCGATGCTTGTCAAGTCGATAACAGAGGAAGAAATTTACGGTATCGGCCACGCTCAGCGGAGCAAAAACCACACGCCCAGCAGGAGCGCAAGGAAGATCAGGTTGGACAGGGTGAACAGCCCAAAATACTGCTTCTTCCCCTGTGGCAGCTCCCGTGCGATCTGCCGGTAGGAAATAAGACTGGCCATGGATGCGATCAAAGTGCCAAGACCTCCCAGATTGGTGCCGATGATGAGGGCTTGTGTCTCTGCCGTGAACCCGGACAGCAGCAGGGCGGCGGGAACATTACTGGTGACCTGCGAAGCAAGAACCGCCACCAGCACTTCCCGGCCGGTCAGAAACTCCTGCAGCCAGCCGGAAAAGGCCGGAATGCGGCCAAGATTGCCAATGAAGATGAAAAAAGCCACAAAGGTCAAAAGCAGGGAATAGTCCACCGTCCGCAAGGTGTGTGGGTCTGCAAAAAGGGCGCAGACGAGTACAGCGGCAAAGGCAATGCCATAGGGCAGTGCCCGGATCACGGACAGCAGGCAGACGGCAAACAGAACCAGATACAGCAGGATGATCTTCTGATCCCCCTGAGATGCAGAAGAAGAAACAAGCTCGTCCACGGAAAGGGCGGCAGAGTTTTTCCGGCAGACCATTGCTGCCCAAACCAGCAGCAGGAGCAGAGAGACCAGGGTGTAGGGCAGCATAAGAAGCACAAATCCCCCGATGCTCATGCCGCTTTTTCCGTAAAGATAGAGGTTCTGCGGGTTGCCGATGGGGGTCAGCATACTGCCAAGGTTTGCCGCAATGGTCTGCATACAGACCACCGGGACCAGAAGGGAGCGGCGGACATCCGCTCCCAGACGGCTCAGGACCACGAACGTAAAGGGAACGAAGGTCAGCAGGGAAACATCGTTGGTGATGAACATGCTTCCGAAAAAGCACAGCCCGACCAGTACCAGCGTCAGCTGAAAGGTGCTGTGGGTGCGGGACAGCAATGCCCGGCCCAGTCCATCAAAAAAGCCCTGCCGCCGCAGCCCGGCCATGACCGTCATCAGGGAAAACAGGATCGCCAGCGTGCGCAGGTCGATGTAGCCGAGATACTGCGCATCCGGCGGAACAAAGAAGGCGGAGACAACGGCCAGAACAGCGGCTGCGGTGAGGACCGTTTCCTGCTGAATGAATTGTTTGAGTTTCATAGAGACACATCCTTGTAATTGTAAAGGCAGCCCTGCTACGGTGTCGGACGGCCTTTTTTCGTATTTCAGAGCAGTAGCTCAAACAACCCGATCATCAGCGGCATGGTCAGGATGGAAAGCAGCGTGCTCAGGACATAGATCGCACTGGAATGAGAAGCATCCCGGTCATAGAGCTGTGCCATGGAGGTGACTGTTGCACAGGCGGGGGTAATGGCAGAAAGGTAGACCGTCATCAGGATGGGCTTGCCGTCCGGAATCCAAAGGGATGCGTGAACTGCCCAAAGCAGCAGAACGATGACCAGCGGAACACCCAGCAGACGCAGAAATACCGGCAGATAGTTGCGCGGGGTGCAGAAAACCTTTTTCAGGGGCACTTCCGCAATGGCCATGCCTGCCAGCAGCATTCCCATGGGGCCGATCATATTGCCGACACTGCTCAGTGTGCTGGTGATCGGGGCGGGCAGCGAGATGTGCAGCAGGTACAGCAGAGCACCGGCTGCAATAGCGATCAGGTTGACATTGGTAAGGAGCTTGCGCCATTCCAGCCGGGCAGAGCCCTGCAGGCAGGCACTTGCATGGGTCCAGAGCAGCACCAGCTGTACAATGACAAAGGCGCAGGAGTAGACAACATATTCCTCCCCCAGCAGGGCCTGCACGATGGGAATGACCAGCGCGGCGGCATTGCTGTAAATGATATTGACCTGCTCCACGGCGTCCAGCTTGAGAGCTTTGCGGAACAGCGCATTCAGAAGCAGAAATACAACGTGCATTCCAACGGCGATGCCCATGGAATAAAGCAGCCCGGTGCGGATCTCCGGTGTATCCTTGATCTGAAAGGCGTTCAGAACGACACAGGGCATGACCAGATAGACAAAGACCACAGACAGCACCTTACTGTCCGATGCCTTCAACAGGCCGGTTTTTACAACGGCATATCCCATCAGCAGAACCAGAAATAGCTGCGCGATCTGCTGCATCAATAAAAGGCTGATTTGCATTTGAATCTCCTCTTTTGCAATTCGTTTTTGCAGCACCATCCTACTCCATTAGCGGGGCATCGTCAAGAGAAAACAGAGAAAAAACATGTTTCAGAAGGATGGCATAGAGCATTTTTATGCTCAAAGCAAAAACCTATTGACATAATATGTAAGTGGGTATATTTTATGGATAAAACATTCACCAACGGGAAAGGAAGGGGTTACAATGTCCAGAATCTGCTCAAGAAGAACGGCATCGACTTTGAGCATTTTGCCTTTACGCCTAAGGAGGAGATCCTGATCGAGTATGGTCAGGCCATTGCGGAGGATCCCAAGCATGTGCCGGAGGAACTTTTTGAAAAGTTGAAAGCGAATTTTACGGAGGAAGAGATCGTGGTCATCACAGCCATAGGTGTGATGATGATCGCCAACAACTATTTCAACGATATTCTGGACGTAGCACCAGACAAGCTGGTT
>DXUR01000648.1 GCA_019417795.1 Clostridiales bacterium
CGGCGACGCAGGAAACGGGAAGTATCGTTTTGCGACCTTGCCTTGCATGAGGAACGGCAGCTTTACACCGTTGACAAGTATTTTCAAGACGAAGAAGCTGAACCGCGTTATCAAATGGCAGGAAAAGAGATAACCCCGAAACTGCTGCTTGAAGCAATCCGCACTTTGCCGGAGGAAAAAAGGACTGCTATCCTGCTGTACTATTTCGAGGGCATGACCGACGTGGAAATCGGAAAGATGTTCAATACGTCGCGCAGCACGATACAGTACAGACGGACAAGCTCTTTTGAACTGTTAAAGAAATATTTGGAGGAACACGCTGATGAATGGAACGAATGGTAATCAAAACGACTACCCGGAAAATGCCCTTGTTCCCTATCCCGTTATTTTGGCGGCGAGCAAAGGCGACCCGGACGCTATGAAAATGGTCTTGCAGCATTTCAGCGGCTACATAGCAAGTCTTTCCATGCGGAAGCTCTACGACGAGCGCGGCAATGTCTATTATGGCGTTGACGAGGATATTCGGGAACGGCTGCAAGCAAGACTGATGAGGGCTATCCTCACTTTTCGGGCTGAATAACCTACGCGATATTGGAACGCTTCTTTCCCCTTTTCCGTTCCATACCGCAAGACAGCCCCCTGCTCTTTGATAAAGAAAGCGGCGCAATAGAACGGCGACGCAGCATAAGGCAAATCGGATACGTTCCTTTTGTGCCGAGCCATGCGGCGGGTACGCCATGACCTTTCTCTTAACAGAAAAGCGAGCGAGAAATACCACACCGTAAAGCAGGGATAGCAGCCTGCGGGCGATAACGCACAGAATACATAATGATACTTCCTTACAGCCATAGTCCGAGCGTTAGAAGCGTCGCAGGCAATGGGTAGGGCTTCGGCAGACCGCCGGAGGGGTGCAAGTCCCATGAGGTTACGCTAATAGCCGTCCGATTAAAGCCTATGTTACAGATTGATTTTTGACCCATTAAGAAAGGGGGACGACAAATTGAACAATAACGACGTGCCGATTTGGGAAAAGTACACTCTTACCATAGAAGAAGCAGCAAAATATTTCCGTATCGGAGAAAGCAAGCTGCGGAAACTGGCAGAAGAAAATCCCGTCCCGGACTGGGTAATGATGAACGGAAACCGTATTCAGATTAAGCGTAAGCAGTTTGAAAAAATGATTGATACGGTGGACGCAATCTAATAGTGAAATCGAGCCTTGAATGTGGTACAATGTAGTCAAGCATATCAAGGCTCTTTCCATTATGGAAAGGAGCATAACGATGTCGGAAAAAAGACGGGATAATAAAAATCGTATTCTCCGCACCGGAGAGAGCCAGAGAAAAGACGGGAGATATGCCTACAAATATATAGATACCTTTGGGAAACCGCAGTTTGTTTATTCTTGGAAGTTAGTGCCTACGGACAAAACCCCGGCAGGAAAGCGCGACGATATAGCGTTGAGGGAAAAAGAGAAAGAAATCCAAAAAGACCTTGACGACGGTATCGACCATATCGGAAAGAAAATGACGGTCTGCCAACTCTACGCAAAGCAGATACGCCACCGGGCAAATGTGCGGCATGGTACAAAGCAGGGGCGAAAACAGCTCATGCGGATTTTGCAGGAGGATAAACTTGGAGCCTGCCGGATTGAAAATGTGAAGCTCTCCGACGCAAAGGAATGGGCGTTACGCATGAAAGAAAAAGGTTACGGCTTCAAGACTATCAACAACCACAAGCGTTCCTTAAAGGCTGCCTTTTACACAGCCATACAGGACGATTGTATTCGTAAAAATCCATTTGACTTCCAGTTGAACACAGTCCTTGAAGATGATACGGAACCAAAGGAACCTCTATCCCCTACGCAGGAAGCGGCTTTTCTGTCCTTTGTACAGCATGATAAAGTCTATCAGAAATACTACGACGAGATTATCATACTGTTAGGGACAGGGCTTCGCATTTCGGAACTCTGCGGACTGACGGAAGCTGACATTGACTTAGACAAACAGCTTATCAATGTAGACCACCAACTTTTGAAGATTGCAGATGTGGGCTACTATGTGGAAACGCCTAAGACGAAAAGCGGCAACCGGGTTATTCCTATGAGTGAAAAAGTGTTGGAAGCATTTCAACGGGTGCTAAATAAACGGAAATATGTACAGCCTGTTATTTTAGAGGGCTACACAAAGTTTCTGTTCCTTAACCGGAACGGCTTGCCAAAAGTGGCAGTCAACTATGAAAGTATGTTCCGGGGGCTTGTAAGGAAATACAACAAAACGCAAAAGGTCGCATTGCCAAAGGTAATGACACCGCACACCTTACGCCACACATTCTGCACCACGTTAGCAAATGCGGGAATGAACCCTAAAGCATTGCAATACATCATGGGACATTCCAACATCAATATGACGCTGAACTATTACGCACACACAACTTCCGAAACGTCAATAACCGAAATGAAGCGGCTGATTGCATAGTAGTAAATGGAGAATTTACTACTCCACATACTACTTTTGAACACAAAAACATACGGGGATATAAGAAGATTTGAGAGTATCTTCCACAATGAAAAATGCCGGAAAAGCCTGTAACAATAGGCTATACCGGCATATAAGAACTTTTGAAAAGATAGTCAAAAATTACTTTGTGATTTATAACAAAATCTTTAC
>DXUR01000649.1 GCA_019417795.1 Clostridiales bacterium
TGAAGCTCCGCAGGACGCACATACTCCCGATAGGAGAGTATAGAAGTGCGCCCTTAGAGTTCTAAGGGTATTTTTAGATAATTGGGAATGTTTCTTTGTCAAACTGCGTAACATTGAACACGATACGCCACTCGACATCATCACCAACCGGTTCAAAGTGCAGAGCAGAACAAGCAGCATGAAGTTTTTCTTGTGAATTTGTTCCATATATAACTGCTGTCGGACCATCTGCACCACCAATAACACCAACAACAAAACAGGAACTACTGCCAACTGGACGGAACGAATGATCGTCTGGTGTAACTTCTATCGGTCTATCGCCTTCATCACAGTCAAAAACCGAAATGTTCTCCATCGGTTCAGGGGTAAGTGTATAACTCATGGCAATATAATGTGTCGGATAAATCCAGCGATCAGAACCAAAACTATTTTGAGGAACTGTCTGCTGTTCTATTTCCTGCACGGTCAGTGTATGGGTTATTCCGCTAACAGGATGGGAAAACATAAATGAATCTCCGGGTGCGTGAACTTTGAAATGTGAGCCTGGAACTTGTCCTGGTTGCTGCTCCATTGTAAGAAAAAGTTTATTGATTTCAGGGTGATGCTTGGTTCCCCAAGGAAATACGTCTCTGCATATGACCCAGCCATAAGTACTATCCAGCCCATAATGGTCGATTGCCCATTTTGCTTCCAACTCATTGATAACGCCATCTGGCAGACAAGGATTAAAGCTCACAGCGCAGCCATGGGTTGTCTGTAATATTTTCTCGTTTAACTTCAAGCAAGGTTTGAAGTTAAAACAAAGTGGGTTTTCCCATTCCATCTGCATCTGTTGCTCACGGGTAAAATTTTCACATGAGTCATTTTCCCAGTCCAGATTCCATTTTTTCATGAAGTCACGGATGCTTTCTGAATCAACTCGCATACAAAAATCAACGACAAGTCCTTTGCTACATGAATAAGCTGCCGGAATTACCCAATGATATCCAGCCCAATCGAATTGTTTATCCAGCTTGATCTCTTTTCCGGCACGGTCTTTACCTCGATGTCCCCAGAAATCTCCATCAAAGTAGACCTTCCATTCAGGGGCAACCAATTCTGCTTCTGAAGTCATATCATTATCGTAATAATCTTCTGTGTATTTAATCTGACTGTAATCAAAGGAAGATTGCAGGTTTTTGATATATGTCCACGGTTGTTCCATAGGCAACAAATTCATCTTCTCTGAAATTTCCGATAAAGTTTGCTGTTGTTCCTGGGTTGTAGGGTTTTCATTGAGAAAGGCTTCAAACTGTGCTTCGTTCCACATCCACGCTTGTTCCACTGCCGCCACATCACCACAAGCCAGTATAAGCCGCAGAAAGTCGGTAAAATTTTCAGCTACTGGATGAACATAATCAGGAGAAGTATTCATGGGGCTGACAGAGAAAACCATCTCTCCAAATCCACGAATGAAACAGAAGTGGATACCATCTATCCCTGCCCATCCAAAAACCGATGCCCCTTTTGGGGTACAAAAATAATTTGTATTATCCTCACGGAGTTCAACTCCCACAGGACTTAAATCGACACCCCGCTGTAAAAATTTTTTCAAAATTCTATTCATTAAGCATCCCCCCATAAAATTAGTGCTATCACGCTCTTTATTGTAGTAAATTTTATCACAAGAGTGTGAATAAATCTACTGGCGAATGCTGAAACCGCCCGAACAGTTTCTTTCTGCTCAGGCGGCTTTCTTCATCTATTTTTCTTTCTTCTGCTGCACTTGTTCATGGGCTTCCTGCTGAACATCAGCCCAGCGGAAAAGCCATACTTGAAGTGACTTTCACTTTCTTCACATTGGGCGATTGCTGTCTGCGCCCGGAGTTCCTGCACCAGCTCATAGTCCTCTTTGCTGAGCCGCTGGGACAACTGCTCCATGAGCTTTTCACAGGCTATGACTGCCTTTCGGTATTCCGGTGATGTAGGTACAACTGTCTCGCAGGGATAAAACTCCCCATTATACATGGCTTCCAAAATCATAGCTTTACCTCTCTCAACAGTAGATTAGTTCCGTCTTGATGATTTCCTCTGCCCGGCAGCGGATGGAGTTCATTGACTGCACCCATAACATCTGATTTTCCGCTTTCATGGCTTCGGTCACGCCCTCGGCTTTCATCATCTGCCGGATAATCAAGTCCAGCCTGTCTGCCGCCTGCTCGTTCAGATCGGCAACGACGGTGTGGAGCCTGCCGGACAAAATTAGCTCGTTGTAAAGCATGGGACGGTGCAATTTCAGATAGGACTGGTGCAAGCGTCCCCAATGCCCAATAGGTCGGCGTTCCTCCGGCAGCTTCAAGTCCGGCACATAGTAGTCGCCCACCAACACATAGTCCATACCGTTCTCATGGATTCTCGGTTTCAACTCTTTCATAAAATCACGCTCCCTTTCTCGGTCCCAGCTGCGGCAAACTGCTCACCGGGATAAATACCCCTCTGGCAATATCCTCGGTGCGGATTGCCTGTTTTCTGGCTTCAATCTCCGCTTTTTTCTTGGCTTTCGTGCGCTCCTCATACTCTTTCTGTTTACCATTGGCTTTCCGCTTCAAGTAGTTCTGGTGGAGCCTGTCCTTGCGTTCCTCACGCTTGCGGATTTCCTCTAATTCCTCCGGGGTAA
>DXUR01000065.1 GCA_019417795.1 Clostridiales bacterium
TGAGATCTTTGACCTCCGGGGCAAGGCTCTCAATCGTGCCGCCCAGATTGCAAAGGCGGTGGGTGCGCTTGGTGCGTTTGCCTTTCTCCAGATACTTCTTTCTGTTCTCCAGACGCTCCAGCTTGTGCTTCTCCTGTGCAAGCTGCGTCTCAGCTCGTTCCTTTTCGGCTCGAAGCTGATCGAGAGTTTTCGGTTTTGTCATTGTGATTGACCTCCTTTTTTGATTTTTGGGATAAAAAAAGACCGTCAACTTTTCGCACATTGCGACCAGTCAACGGTCTGATTTTCGGTATTTATTTTTCCAAACTTGCTGGCGGCGAACAGCATTTCATGCTGTTTGCGGACGGCAAGTCCACAAGGGATAGACGCACAAGCGTCGCAAGGGAGTGTAGCTCCCTTGACGGAACGAAGTGACGAAACATTTTCGGTCAAGCAGTTTTTCTCTGCTGACCGGGAATGAAGCTCCGCAGGACGCACATACTCCCGATAGGAGAGTATAGAAGTGCGCCCTTTAGTTCCTAAAGGGATTTTCTTCTGACCCAAATTACATAAAATGTAGATCAAGACATTTCTAAGAGGTACTCTCAGATTTTCACAACATAAGGTTCATCTTCAATAATACCCTGATCGTGGGTAACAATGATAACCGTTTTACCTTCTTCATTGAGTTCGTGCAATAACCTCATAACAATATCTCTATTTTTCTTGTCAAGTGAGCCAGTAGGTTCATCTGCCAAAACAACAGAACATTTTTTCATCATAAGACGAGCTAAAGCAACTCTCTGTTGTTCACCACCGGAAAGCTGATAAACTTTTTTGTTAACTTCCTTTGATAACCCCACACGATTAAGAGCTTCTTTAAGTGATACTTTAGTTCGGCTTGATTTTTTAATCAAACTTAAATTTTCTTTAACTGTCTTATTTTCAAGCAGTGCAAAATTCTGAAAAAGAAACCCCACTGTATCCGCAAAAAAACTGTTTTTATTTTTAAGCCGGGTAATATTCAGCCCTTCGATTATGATACTGCCGCTATCCGGCTTTTCGATACCACCAATCATATTGAGCAAAGTGCTTTTTCCACTGCCGCTATCCCCGCTGATTACTACAAAACTTCCATCCGGAATTTCCAAATTAAAGTTGGAGAAAATTATTTTCTCTCCAAATGCTTTATTTAAGCCACGAATTATAATCATAAACATCCACCTTTCAAGGACTTTGAGATATTTGTTTTTTCAACCCACATAACATTTGTGAAAATGATTGCCATTTCAATAATGGTGAGCAATGCTCCAACCAGTAAAGCAATCCCGACACTTGCGTTAGATATAAAAAGCGAAACAATGCAAATCAATATCACAACGGCTATATTTTCTAAGAGATTAACGGAAATAAATCTTTTGTGCCTTTCATAAAAGCGATAGCCCAAAACCTTTTTGAGGGAGATTTCCATCGCATTAAGTCTAAATTCCATTTTCACTTCAGATATGATGATAGCGATATCTAACAGCAATACTAATACGCAAAGAGAGCTTATAAAGCCAATCAGTTTCACGAGGAAACTATGACTATAAGTATAATCCTCCCCGACATTCGTCAGCATAAAATAGTGTGGACCAAGCTGTTCTGCATATTTTTTCGCAGCATTACGAATTGTGCTTTCATCGCATCCGTAGATCACCTCACCATTATATGTTCCTGTTTCGATATAACTTCCATTCAAAGCAACAGCCTCATTTGCCTGATAAATAACAATCGGATTTGTTGCTCTTGACAATCCGTCAATAGCCTCTTCTCTGTTCGAATTGAGATAATAAAATTGCTCTCTGCCAGAATATTCTTTATAAACAACACGCAGTTCTTCTGCATTTTGGGTAAGAGAGTCAATTTCCTCTTTTGCGATATCTTTGTATGATTCCGCATTTTTTCCCTTTGGCACGAAGACCACGATATCCTCTTTTTCATCATCTTCAGTAAGCATATCAGAAAACCCTTGCAGCATATCTCTGGCATTATGATTTACAAAAATATAATTATCCGTATCGCTTATCCGGCTGCCTATGCAGACCACCGGATTTATAGTGTTGTATTCATTTTCGTAAAGGTCATTCCAAAATTCGCTCTCTTTGGATTCCTCCTCATTTTCTTCAAAAGGAGGTTCAATCTGCATAACTCCAAAATAGTAATCATTATAATGATTTTCTAAAAGAGTAGTGTTTGTAAGTAAATTACCTTGAATGCTACTGAGATTTGTAGTTATTGTAAAAATCGTCATAGCAGTAGCAAATACTTTAAGACCGTTCAGAAGATAAAACATACCTTTTTTATCTGAAGCATTGGCAAAGGCTTTTTTTACATCAAAGCGGACAAAAGCAGCATAAGGAATTACGGAAAGAACTGCTCCGGCACAATACACTGCCAAAATGAGATGATCTTCATACGCTCCCGATATAAATTGAGAAACAAGCAACTTTGCTAAGACGAATAATGCAGCATATGAAATCATATCAGCCACTACAGCTTTTAGAGCAATCACAGCAGCATTTTCGCCCAGAGAAGCTCGTACAACTACTTCCTTTTGTCTGCGTATCACCTCAATCATATTAAGTACAATCATCAATATGGCAACCAGGCCCCAAACAATGAACATCATATCAGTTTCGGTTGATTGCCAAAACTCTGGCTGCGATATAGAATATTCTTTTGCCAAATCTTGATATGTGGCAATAATGTCATCATCGTCACCGATATAGCTGACCATTATTTCCTGTCCATTACCTGTGTTTTTTGCTTCTCTAAAATCTTCAAATTCTATTACGGTGATTCCGCCTATCAAAGCCGTATATGTTTTTTCCTCAATATCCATTGTGCTTTTAAGACTATCCCGAACAACGGTATCATCACCATAAATATAAAGTCTTGTCTGATAATTAGAAACTCTCTGATTAAAAGTCGAAAAAATATGAACACCATGCTTCTCAGCTGTATCTTCTGCATTGGCTAAAAATGAATCCATATCGTCATTAGTAGTTGTGTATCTGGACGATAAATAATAAGCACCATTAAAGTTCCAGAGCATATTTTGATATACTTCAGCTTGCATAACAAAAGCAAAAATAATCGTAATCAACAGCAATATATTTCTTATATGTTTCATTTAAAATTCTTAAACCTCCTTTGAATAGGTAACAGACACACGATTGCCCAAAATACTAATATGGATTTTTTCATACAACCACATTCTCTTGTTAGATTCTAATTTTCCGTTTTCTTTATTCGCATAAATTGTACCATAAAACTTGTGAACAATTCTACCGCAACTTTGGACTATATGAGAAAAGTCCGAACAGTTTTCTGCCCGGACTTCCTCGCTCAATCATAAATCAATTCCGCTTTCACAATCTCCTCTGCCTGTGCCTTGCAAGCGTTCATCTGCCGCACCCATTCCATTTGGTTTTCGGCTTTCAGTTGCTCGGTCACGCCGTTTTGCTCTGCCAGTGACCGCACGATCAGCTCCATGCGGTTTCGTGCCGCTTCGTCAATCTCGGCGCAATGCTCAAAGAGCTTGTCGGATAGCACCAGCTCATTGAACAGTATCGGACGGTGCATTTCCAGATACGCTTTGCGGAGTCTGCCGTAGTGCCCGAGGGGCTTGGTCTTGCGGATAACGATGTTCGGGATAAGATAATCGCCGTTCTGTGTGTAAGTGATATTCATGCTGTTTGTACTCCTTTCATCGGCTCTCTCTGCGGTAAACTGCTGACGGGAACGAACACTCCCTTTGCAATGTCCTCTGCACGAATGGCGGCTTTCTTGGCTTCGATTTCTGCCTTTTTTCTCCCCTTGATTTTGTCCTCGTATCGCTTCTGCGCTCCGCTGGCTTTCCGCTTCAAGTAGTTCTGATGAAGCCTGTCCTTGCGTTCCTCACGCTTGCGGATTTCCTCTAATTCCTCCGGGGTAAGCTCCGCTTCTCCAAACGCCGGGGGAACGAATCGCCCAACAAAATTGAAGTAAATCTCGACCTCCTGTGTGGTCTGTATACTGCCTTTACGGTCACGCTCATGCACAAGGATTTTCTCGATAAACTCGTTGAGCATAGCAATGGTCAGCTTGTCGAAGTTCTCGTACTTGTCAATCAGAGCGATAAAACGGTCAGCGTCCTTTTCGTGCTTCTCATAGCTCTTGACAGCCTTTTCCAGAGCAGAGATTTCAGCGGTAAGCTCGGACTGTTCCTTTTCGTATTGAGCGTCCAGAGTGGCGTATCTGCTGTCGGACAGCTTTCCTAAAATGTTGTCCTCATAGATTTTGCAGAGCAGGACTTCCAGCTCGGAAACTCTCTGCTTTGCGGCGGCAAGGCGTGTCCGCTGTTTCTTGACCTCTGCTGTCTGCTGGCTGGACTGCGCTTCCTGCACCACACGGACAAACTCGGCTCTGTCATGCTTCGCATACTCGGCAATAGCTTTGAGCATTTCGGAGACAAGGGACAGTACCACATCTTCATTGATACGGTGCTGTGTCGTGCAGAGCTTTCCAACTGGGACTTTGCTGTATTGGGAACAGGTATATTGAGAAATGCGCTTGCCATTGTTGGTGCGGTGGACATACATCTTGCCGCCGCAATCGGCACAATAGAGCAAGCCCGTGAGGGGAGCTGCTTCGCCCCAGCCGTCCGGGTAGCGTCTGACATTCCCACGGATTTTCTGCACAAGGTCAAAGGTCTGCTGGTCAATGATAGGCTCATGGGTATTCTCGAAAATTGTCCATTCGTCCTCCGGGACATAATGGCTTTTCTTGTCCTTGAAGTGCTTTCGGGTCTTGAAATTGATGGTGTGTCCCAGATATTCACGCTTTTCAAGAATGTTGCAGATGGTGGAAGAACCCCAGCCGTACACATCTTTGAAAGTCTTGTTTTTGTTCACGCCCTCGCCGTGTTGGGCAAGGTAAGCAGACGGAATAAGCACCTTTTCCGATTTCAGTTTGCTGGCGATCTGATACGGACCGTAGCCGTCAATCGTCATGGCAAAGATGCGCTTGACCACATCAGCGGCTTCGGGGTCAACCAACCATTGGTCTCTGGCTTCGTTCCAGAGATAGCCGTAAATGACCGTGCCTGTGAGGTGCTTGCCGGACTTGCCTTTGGACTGGAAAGTGGAACGGATTTTACGGCTGGTGTCTCTGGCGTAATACTCGTTCATAATGTTGCGGAAAGGGGTAAAATCATCGTCCCCTCTGGCACTGTCCACGCCGTCATTGATGGCGATAAGGCGAACGCCACGCTGACGCAGGATTTCCATAATCTGACCGACTTTCAGATAGTCACGACCCATGCGGCTCATGTCCTTGATACACAGATACTCCACATTTCCGGCTTCAACCTCTTTCATCATTGCCAAAAATCCGGGACGGTCAAAGCAAGTGCCGCTAATGCCATCGTCCGTGAAATGGACAATGTTCGTAAACCCCTGCCGTGCGGCGAACTCCTCCAACATTGCCTTTTGATTGGATATGGAGTTGCTCTCACGCTGTTGGTCATCATCTTTGCCAAAGTCATCACGGCTCAGTCGTTCGTACAGAGCTGTGATTTTCTCGTTTTTTCTCATAACTTGCGCTCCTTTCTTCGGTTTTAGGTTGTGTGTTCTAAGAGACTTCCCAACCGCTTGATTAAGAAGTCTTTTAGAGCATACAACACCCGCCGCCATCTTGAATTTGCGGTACTGCTTGACGGCAAAGTGGTCCGGCTCCCGTTCCTCCAACTGAGAAAAGAGCAGGTCCACCGGGCTTTGATAAGTTTCGTCATCCTCTCTGGCTTCACTGGCATTGATAAGGTCCAGAAGTGTGATGAAGTTCTTTTCTTCCTCCGTGGCCTCGTACCAAATGTAGCCGATCAGTGCGGAATAATAGAGGCGTTCCGCTTTGACCCAGAAATCTTCCGAAGATTTTTCTCCTTCGCCCTTCGTGTTCATAATCAGTGCGTTCACCAGCTTTAAGATATCTTTCTCTGACCGAATGTAAGCCAGCGGATTGTATTTCATGGATTTTCGGAAGTTTATCAGGTTGAGACACTTGATACGGTATTTCTTCCGTTCCAGGAAAGCGCCGATCTCCGGCAGCAAGGTTCCTTTCGGATCAGTGCAGACATAGGACGAATGAGCTTGCAGCAGCGACGGCTTACAGAAGAACCGCGTCTTGCCGCTGCCGGAACCGCCGATCACCAGAATGTTTTTATTTCTGGCATACTTCGGCTGCTTTGGACGGCTCGCCATTGTGATCCGCTCCGTCTGCGTCATGGGGATGTTCTGAAAAAAGTCCTTGTCCATGTAGGGAGCAATATCCGCTGCCGTACCCCAGCGGGCAGAACCATACTCGATCCCGTGGCGATACTTCTTAGCGTTCTTGTCTTTCAGGTAGACCGCCATGCGAAGGATCACCGCACCCGCTATGCCGATCAACAGGTCCGTGGGATGGAAACTGAGCCACGCGGAGGAAAGCGCTGCCGTGAAGCCGTCCCCGATAGAAAGCAGCTTGCCGGAGAGGTCAGCACCGGGCGCAAGCCGGAAAGCCTGTGCCAGCTTATCGAAGGGATACACGAACAGAAGATACGGAAGGTTCAGCAAAAACAGTTTTTTCATGTTCATCTCTGCACGCTCCGATCTTTGACCTTTACTTTCTCCCGGTCAATGGTGCGGTGTTCCGGTTTCTCCGCTGTTTGTTCCTTCGCCTGAGTCAGCCGCTCCCGGATGGATGGCTTTTCCTCACGGCTCATTTTGCGGCTGGCAAACTCCTGAAATGCCGCTGTGATGGCATCCGCGTCCCGGCTTTTGAAAAAGACCAGGTAACGGGGCTGCTCTGCGGCGGTGTCTTTCTTCAATGCAAAATCCACATGGTATTTCTTTGCCACACGGGAGAAAGCCTTGATATTCTTGTCACTGATCTCAATATTGGCAAGACCGGCGTTCTGGCTGGCAAGCTGTTTAAGGCTCTGCCTGCCGCGGTAGATTTTGGGCTCCTGGCTTTTCTGGATTTCCTCCAGGAACTTTTTGACGGCCTTTTCAAAGACTTGCTCGCTTAGCTTGGCTCCGTCAACAATGAGCGTTACGGCGCCCCGCGTTACTTCCTCCTGCATTTAGCCTCGCCCCCTTTGCCCGTCCCCGTACATATCGTGCTGCACCAGGGAAGAATAATAGCTGTTGATGGTGGTCGGGGCGTTATACAGCGCCGCCAGAAGGTATTTCTTGATATTGCGGACATAGGTGGTGTTGTCCTTCATGCAGTCCATAACATACTGAACATGGGAGCTGTCCAGCTTCATAAACCGGGACTTTACCACCTCCGCCGGATAATCGTCTCCGGCAATGCGGATGACTTTGCGGGCAGAACATACGGTATCCACGATCAGGTCAACGATCTCGTCAAGCTGCTCACGGTCGATATGGCTGTCCTGCACCAGATAGCTGTACTCGATGTTGTCCAAAATCACTTCACGATAACATTCTCTGGCTCCCATCCGATCCGTTCCCATCCTTGCCCCTGCGGGGGTAGGGGGATTTGATGGGATAGGATTTGATATCTCTGTACTTGATAAATCAGTCTTTGTTTGATTAGTATTTAATTGTGCGGGGGTTTCCGTACACGGTTCCGCCGTATCCGGGATACCCATATCCGGGTTTTCCGTATATGGCTTTGCCGTACCCGGTAAAGGCGTACCTGGGCTTGACGGCGGCTCGCACTGAGGCATTTCGTAAATGACATACTCGGTATCCGTGATCTTGCCTTTTTCGTCCCGAAGCTGGGTGCGCCGGATATACCCGTGGGTCTCCAGCTCCTTCAATGCCGCACCGATGCTGTCCACACCTTCCCGGCAGATCGCCGCAAGACCTCTGGTGGTGTAATTCCACTCGTCAGGGAGCGACAACATCATGGACAGCAGCCCCTTGGATTTCAGGGTCAGCGTCCGATCTTTCAAGTGATGGTTCGACATGACCGTATAATCACGGGTCTTTTCAATACGAAAAACAGCCATCTTCGCACCTCCTTCCTGTGAAAATAAAAAGTGTTGGTTTTGAGCGGTTTATCCGTCTGTATGCCTCCGTTACCTTCCACATGGGAAAACATCCACGCCCTGTTCAGAACGCAAGCCACAGAGGAAGAAACAGAAGATATCCCACTGATTTTGATACATTTTTCAGGTGGCTACCTCTCACGGTCTTTATGGTCATAGTGGAGTTCACCGGAAAGCACCTTCGCGTGGTTACAGATTTTGATGTGCCCCTTTTCCTGATTTTCCAAAGCCTTGCTGTATCCGGTGTCGGTCAGGAACAGGCGCATTTTCTCACCCTTCCAGCCAACAGGCGAGTCATGGGTAAGAACATCAAATACGATCATGTGTCTGGTCGCCGGGTCGAAACGCTCCAAAGCCATAATGTCATGGCCGGATAACTTCTGCGCCCCGGATTGCTGTCTGGCCTCTGCCAGCATTTCCCCGATGGTGCGGGCTTTCTCCGGCAGGCGGTATTCGGCCTGCACCTTGCGGATCAAATTCATGCACTCCTGATCCGACAGGGGGCGGAGCTTGTCCAGAAGGCCTTCCGCCGTTTCTTTCGCTGCCGGGTTCGGCGCGTAGCGCCATGTCATATAAATCTCATTCAGGGCGGCGTTCTGATTGGTACTTTCAATCTGAAACACCATCCTCATTTCTGCTTCTGTCAGTTTCATTGCCAGCCTCCTTCTAAAATGGGTATAAAAAAACGCCATAGGTTTTCAATGCCTATGGCTTGTGGGTATAGGAAAGGGGCGCTGATACTTGCATATCAACGCCCTTTGAGCCTATCAGTATTTGATTGTCTTGACTTCGCACCGTGTTTGCACCATGAAAAACATTGATTTTACTGACTTTTTCAATGTTTTCTTATCTGGTGCTACCATTCGTGAGGTGCGTTTTTTTGCGGCTTACTGCCGGTGGTGCCGATGACCGGACTTGAACCGGTACGGTATTGCTACCGAGGGATTTTAAGTCCCTTGCGTCTGCCGATTTCGCCACATCGGCGCATTTCATGCTTTGATATTATATTAAATTAAAGCCTCATTGTCAATAATTTACTAAAATTTTTTCAAATTCAAACAGGTATTACGCACATATTTTGCGCCGTGTTTTATTGACGGCGCAATATTTATGTAGTAAAATATCAATAAGTTGCAAGATAAACCGCAGAATCGACGCTTTTTGCCGGTTCGTCTTTGCAACTTGGGCTTATACAGTTTAATATTTGATAAAAAATACGGTTTCGCGGTTCTTGCCGCGAATTAAAAGGGAATCCGGTCAAAATCCGGAACAACCGCCATTACTGTGTTTGACGTAAGAGAGTCCGATCCATTGGAGCTTTCCGAGAAGGCGACTCTTCCCGTGATGTATGGGATCATAAGTCAGGAGACCTGCCGTATTTTTATGGTTAAACACAACTTTGGTGAGAAGAGTGCAGCCGATTTATCAGCTTTTGCTTTGTGCTGTCGGTGCACTCTTTGCCCGATTGCACAAGATTTTTTCGTTGGTTAATTTGTTGCACTCTCCCTGCTTTTCGGCAGGGAGAGATTTTTTGTGTTCGGAGGATTTTATGTTTGGCGACGACAAAGAAAAATGGGCAGTAAATGAGCTTGTGCGTAAATCCGAGGAGCTGAAAAGGCTTCCGCGAAAAGACGATTTCGATGACGCCACACGCTCGCGAATTAAGGCATTTTTAGGCCCTTGGCCGCGCGCTCTCGAAAAAGCCGGTCTTAAAACTCCCGGCGGGAAGCGCAAAAAGTAAAGAGTTTTGAAAGGAGTAAGGTATGTTAAAACCTAAAAAGACAGTAAAGAAATGTCTGTCATGGCTTCTTGCTTTTGTGATGATATTGTCTGTGATACCCGTTGCGGTACTTGCCGCACCGGCTGATCTTTCAATATCGTCGGCAAAGGAGCTGCTCGCGTTCTCCGAAAAGGTGAACGGCGGTGAAGACTTTTCGGGAAAGACAGTAGAGCTTACAGCCGATATCGACCTCGGCGGAGAAGGCTCCGAATGGACGCCGATAGGCTCCTCGTCATCGGCTTTTGCCGGAACATTCGACGGAAACAACCACGTAATCAGCGGACTTTACATTTCTTCGGGTTCCAATGCGGGACTTTTCGGAAAGGTAAACGGCGGTACGATTAAGAATGTTACGGTTAAGGGCAGCGTCAGCGGTTCTTCATCGGTTGCAGGCGTTGTCGGTTACCTCAATGCAGGCAATATAATTGGCTGCGGAAATAATGCCGATGTCAGCGGCTCTTCGGGAGTCGGCGGCGTAGTGGGCTATGTCGGCGGCGCGTCTACCGTTTCGGGCTGCTACAATTCGGGTAATGTCAGCGGCACAACAGGCTACATAGGCGGCGTAAGCGGTCAGCATTGGCGCGCAGGCAAACTCGAAAACTGCTATAACACAGGTAAGGTATCAGGTCCTGCCTCTGTCGGCGGCGTAGCCGGCGGACACAAAGCGGCGTCTCCCGAGCTTGTAAATTGCTACAATGCAGGCACGGTTGAAGACTCGGCAGGCTACCAAAACAATATCGGCGCATTGATAGGCGCCACAAGAGGAACGGCGGAGAACTGCTATTATCTCTCAACCTCGTCTTTCGCGGCAACAGGCAATAAAGGCGATGTTGACGGCGCGGCAAAGGTTGACTCCGTAACCGAGACTATGCTCGGTTCGGCATTCATAAAGGATGAAGAGGGAATAAACGGCGGCAATCCCGTGCTTTCTTGGCAGGGCAAAACTCCCGACATTATAATAGCGTCGTACAGTCAGTTGAAGGCGTTTGCCGACAGCGTAAACGACGGCAACTCTTACGAGGGTAAGCTCATCCGCCTCAATGTGAATATCGAACTCGGCGGTGCCAATAACCCGTGGACGCCTATAGGCTCCTCATCATCGGCTTTTGCCGGAACATTCGACGGAAACAACCACGTAATCAGCGGACTTT
>DXUR01000650.1 GCA_019417795.1 Clostridiales bacterium
CTGTTCCACCAGCCAGCGCACCATGGAGAAATTGTTGGAGCGGGCGGCCTCGGTGACGGGGGTGGAAGCGTAAGGGAACACCATGTCCGGCTTGTGGTAATTGATGTCTGCCCCTTTTTCCAGAAGCAGCCGGGCAAGTTTGGTATTGCCCTCGGACACAGCGGCCCGGAATGCCTCGCCGCCAAACTTGTCCACTGTGATCCCAGCCTGCTCCAGCACCGGGATATTCTCCGGGCGCTTGCCCCAGCGTACTTCCTGAAAGGCCCGCTCTTTCTGCTTCAGGCTGAGTTTTGCAGCCTGTCCAGCAAAGAGCGCCACCACCTCCGGCCCACAACAGCGGGCAGCGGTAAGCAGCAGGGGCTGTTCCTCTGCCAGACCGGGATCAGCTCCATGCCCCAGTAGGAAGTGAATCATGGGCACATCATTCCGAAAAACCGCGATCTCCAGTGGTGTGAGTTTGATATACTCGCTGAGCTGAATGGGGTCATCTAAATCCAGACCGCCCTGGAGCAGTACCTCCAGCTTGGAAGTGTCATAGTCACAAATGGCGGCAGCCGTTTCCGGGAGGGTCTCCCAGCGGCCAATATATGCAATTTGGTACATAAGGCACCTACTTTCGTTGTTGTTTCACTTTATAGGGAACGGTTCGGCCCAGCACCCGGCCCTTGCCAACGGCATTGGCTCCCTCATAGATCAAAAATTCCGCATTGTTTTCCAGCGGAGCATAGTCAATGGTATCTGGATAGAGGGGCTGGGCATTTCCCAAAGCCGGTTCATCAAATGCACACTCGTCTCCGTCCAGAAAGCATACCCCCAGATATTCCGTAGTTCCAATAACCACAAAATGGGGACAATACTTTCCGCTGACCAGGCTGGGGGGCGTTTTTCGCTTGCCGCTCCAGAAGATGACCTCCACATGGAGCACCGCCCGGTTTTCATCTGTCCCGATCACGCTGTCGCCCTCCTTTATCCCGTCATCTGGCTGCGGTATACTCATGCCAACTCTGCGTCCAGTATCTGGACTTGTTTTCCTTCCTCGTTCACATAGTAAAGGGCGATATAGTCGATGCCGTCCCGCTTGACCTGTTCCCAAGGCATACGCTCGCCGTTAATCAGTTCCACAGTATCCGCCTCATCCGGTTCGAAGTCTTCTTTTTCGTCCTCGTAGTCCACGCTGTACCCCAGCTCCAGCACCAACTTGGAGGCGGGGATCTCATACCGCTTGAGGGGGCGGTGCTCCAGCTCGGATGGATCATGTTCATCGCAGAACATATTGTCGTAGCCATGCCGTCCACCGTCAAAGATGACGAACTCCTCGCCGCTCTCCGGGTCACGGGCTGTCACCAGTCCGGGGGCCTCGTCGCTATCTATGATATAGGATTGGGGTTCTCCTTTCACCGTGAGCAGATCTCCGTAATACCAAACCTCCAGCAGTTCATTGCCGGTGGTGGAACAAAGTATCACGGTGGGCAAACGCTTCTCCGCCCATTCTTTCACATGGCCGATGAGCCAGGTGGGATATTTCTCAGTCATCATAGTCTTTCTCCTCCTATTTCAATTTCAGCACAAATCCCCAGATACTCACCACAATCAGGAGAACACCCAACAGAAAGAACACCACCCGCCGGTATCCTCTGCTGTGGCGGTGGGCATCCCGCGTACCAGTGGGGTCGCAGAGCCAGTTCCAGTTGCGGGTCGCTCCAATTAAAATCACGGCCCCGATGAGCACCGAGGCAATATACCAATGCTCTTGCAAAAATACTGTGATCTGTTCGCTGTTCATTTACATATAACCCCCTTTTCATCATCGGGAGTTTCCCGCCGAATAAATTCCTCCCGTTCTTTCAAATCTATTTCCAAGGCTTTTTCCTCCTCAAGATATTCCTCGCAGTCCCGAACCAGCTTTTGGGCGGCTGGGTCATCCGGGGCCAGGGCCAGCCAGCATTTTGCGTATTCATAGGCGGTGGCTGCGGAGCGGTACGCCATCAGGCAGGAATAGCCCATCCGGGAGTTCCAGTAGGGATCGTTCTCTCCCTGGGTGCGAACGGACTCCAGCAGTCGGATGGCGTACTGGATGAGATTTCCGTCCACTTCACTGTCGGTTCCGTGCTCTCCATGATCTCCCAGCACCGCCAGATTGCTGTAAGCCCGACTCAGCTTGACGGTCAGCAGATAGCCCCGCTCCTGTTCCGGGATGGCTTCAATGGCCCGGATACACCGGGAATACTCGTCCTTCTTATTCCATTGCTCAAGCTGCTCCAGCAGCTTTGCTTCTTCTGCCTGATTCATCATTTCACCGCCTTTTCTGTGTCATGCTTTGCCTTTTTTGAAGTGTCCACTGCCTCGCCAAGTGTTGACCACACAGGTGAAGATCTGGCCGCAGTGCTTGCACCTAATCATGTGAGCCATGATTTCATCCGCCCAGCCATCCTCTGTCTTTACCTTCTCCAGTAGGCAGGTGGATTCCTCTTGCATCAGTTCAAATTCCCCCTCCGACACCAACTGCTGAATGTAAGCAATACAGGCCAGATAGTCCTTTGGGGCGTCAAATTTTCTCCATGTTTGAATGTTTCGGCAGTGCTCGCACATAGTGGACGCCTCCTTACGCAAATACCTGCTGGTATTTCTCTTTTCATACTGTGCGACTTTTT
>DXUR01000651.1 GCA_019417795.1 Clostridiales bacterium
CGGAGTGGACAGCGCGGCGGTGTACGTCAACGTCTCCACCCGGTTCACTGACGGCGGCGAGTTCGGCCTCGGCTGCGAGATGGGAATTTCCACCCAGAAGCTCCATGCCCGCGGCCCGATGGGGCTGGACGAGCTGAGCACCTATCAATACATCATTCGGGGCAGTGGACAGACCCGGTAAGGAGAGGCATATGGCATATCAGTATGAGGCCGGTTTTATCGGCGCTGGAAATATGGGCGGCGCGCTGGCGCGGGCAGCAGTGAAAACCGTGGGCGGGGCGGCGGTGGCCGTGGCTTGCTCCACGGCGGAGCACTCCGCAAAGGCGGCGGCATCCATCGGCTGCGCTGCGGAGACGGCAGAAGCGATCCTGCGGGAGAGCCGATTCGTGTTTTGGGGAGTGAAGCCCCAGATGTTTTCCGGTGTGACGGCAAAGCTGGCAGAGGACATTGCGGCGTCTGACGCTGTTTTTGTCTCCATGCTGGCGGGCATCAGTCTGGACCGCTTGGCGGAGATGCTGGGCGGAGAGAAGAAGATCATCCGCATCATGCCAAACACACCCAGCGCCGTGGGACAGGGGCTGATGCTGGTGTCGGCAAATGACCGTGTAACGGCGGAGGAACTGGCGGCCTTCAAAACTATGATGGCAGAATCCGGCCTGCGGGATGCCCTGCCGGAGAACCTGAGCGATGCGGCCGGCGCCGTGCCCGGCTGGGCCCCCGCCTATGCCTACATGTTTGTGGAGGCATTGGCAGACGGGGCGGTGAAGTGCGGTGTGCCCCGTGCCAAGGCTATGCGGTACGCCGCCCAGATGCTTCTGGGCAGCGCGTCCCTGCTGCTGGAAACGGGAGAGCACCCCGGCGCGTTGAAGGACGCCGTGTGCAGTCCCGGCGGCAGTACCATCGCCGGTGTGGCGGCGCTGGAGGACCGGGGATTCCGTGGGGCGGCGATCGCCGCTGTGGAAGTGGCCTGCCGCCGGACAAAGGAATTAGGATAAAAAAATTTCCGGGTGCACTGCACCCGGAAATTTTTTGACCTTCATTCAATTAGCCGTTCCAGGAACCCAAAAGCTGGAGGCCTATAGCGATGATCCACATATATGCGCAGGTCTTGGGAATCATCAGCAGACCCACCTTGGGCTTCGTTTTGCTGAACAGCGTAACGGGCAGATAACAGCCGAAGGAGATCAGGATGGCCGCCACCATTTTCATCATGTGATATCCGCCAGCGTTTCCAGAAATGGCGTAGAGAATGATAACGCCGATGCCGGTGACGGCGAATACACCGTTCCGGAGGATGGACAGCTTCAGATTGCCCTCGTCTGTGCACCAGTTGTTCTGGGGCAGCAGGCACACGGCGATCCGGATGATGGCGGAGGCCCAGATCATCACCTCCACAGCCGCAGGAGCGGTAAAGTCCGGGAAGGTGAGCTTCCAGATGAACAGCAAGATCACATAGAACGCCGTCATCGTGATGGAGGAGATCTGCAGGCCGGTGCCCATCAGATGCTTGATCTTGGGGGTGCTTCCACGGAACGCCCGGAAGATCCGGGGAACGAGGTGGAAGGCATCGCCGCCGCAGAGGGTCAGGGTCAGGATGCCGTAGAGAACAAACAGGGGGCGGCCCTGCGCCATGGCGAAAAATACGATGCCTGCTACGAGGTCGAACAACAGATATATCGTATCAAATACGGCCTCCATAATATCGGGCATTTTGGGCTGATAGGTTTTGTGATCCATGTTTTTATCCTTTCTGTTTGATGCATGCTTCTGCATTGCTGCATACCTGTTGGAATACGCGCTTACAAACGGCGATGTCCTCCGGCGTCAGGCCCCGGAGCATCTGCTCCGCGAACTGCCGCTGGGCCAGAAGTCCGTCCCGGACGATCTCATTTGCCGGTTCCAGCAGATCAAGCTCAATGTGCTTTTTGTTTACCGGGTCTGTCTTTTTTGCGATAAACCCCCTGTCCTCAAGAGTTTTCAGTGAGGTGGACACGTGGGACTTGGTGGATTTCCGGACCCTGACGATATCTGCCGCCGTGCGATACTGGGGATTGTTGTGCAAAAACATCAGAATATCATATTCCAGATGCTTGAGCTGATATTTCTCGCATACGGACGACATCAGAATCTCATAATACCGCGTAATGGCTTTATGCTGATCCCAAAAGTGCATAGGTTCTCCTTTCATTAACGTTCTATTTAGAACGATTGTACAGAGGAGGACCTCAATTGTCAAGAACAAAATTTTGGCAAAAAATGGTGCACCGCAGACTGCCCGTATGGGCGGGCGGCAGCCTATTCCTCCCGGCCAGCCGCCATATTGATTCTGCCGACAGGCTGCGGTCAAAACGAAACCCCCCGGCAGGCATCGTAAATACGATCGCCTGTCGGGGGTTCTGCGGGGTCAGCCGTTTCTCTCAAAGGAGAGGAGCGGCTGACCGCCGCGGATTTTTTTCAGTGGATGATCCGCTGGGATCAATAGCACTTGCGGTAGATGGCCTCTTCGCTCTCCAGATCGAAGGGATAGTAAGCGTTGGTCATCAGGCGCTGCTGGTTGGTCTCCACGGACTGGGGGAAGATCTTGAAGTCAGCCTCGGTGAAGCCGCAGTCACGCAGGGGACGCAGAGGCAGGATGCGCTGCAGCAGAGCGT
>DXUR01000652.1 GCA_019417795.1 Clostridiales bacterium
TATCTATGGCAGAAAAACTGAAAATTATCCCCCTTGGCGGTCTCAACGAGATCGGCAAGAACATGACCGCCTATGAATACGGCGGCGAGATCATCGTAGTGGACTGCGGTATGGCCTTCCCCGGTGATGACATGTACGGCATCGACTGCGTGATCCCCGATGTGTCTTATCTCATCAAGAACAAATCCCGGATCCGGGGCCTGTTCATCACCCACGGCCACGAGGACCACATCGGCGCCATTCCTTACGTCCTCAAGCAGATCAACATGCCCATCTACTGCACCCGCTTCACCGCCGGCCTCATCAAGCTGAAGCTGGAGGAGCACCAGCTGGTGAAGTCCACCAAGCTCATCACTGTGGAGGCAGGCAAGAGCGTCCGGGCGGGCAAGTTCACCGTGGAGTTCATCCATGTGAACCATTCCATCGCCGACTCCGTGGCTTTCGCCATCCACACTAAGATGGGCACCATCGTCCATACCGGTGACTTCAAGATCGACTCCACCCCCATTGACGGGGAGGTCATCGACCTGGCCCGCCTGGGCGAACTGGGCAAGGAGGGCGTTCTGTGCCTGTGCGCCGACTCTACCAACGTAGAGCGCCCCGGCTTCACCCCCTCCGAAAAGGTGGTGGGCGCCACCTTCATGCGCCAGTTCCAGAATTGCGACGAGCGTATCATCGTCACCACCTTCGCCTCCAACGTCCACCGTGTCCAGCAGGTGCTGGATGCCGCCGCCCAGTGCGACCGGAAGGTGGCCGTTACCGGCCGCAGCATGGAGAACATGATGAAGGTCTCCACGGAGCTGGGCTATATGAAGGTCCCCAAAAACACACTGGTGGACATCAATAAGCTCAAGGGCCTGCCCAAAAACAAGCAGGTCATCGTCACCACCGGCTCTCAGGGCGAGGAAATGAGCGCCCTGTACCGCATGGCCTTCTCCACCCACAAGCAGGTGGAGATCGGCGCCGGCGACAAGGTGATCCTCTCCGCCTCCGCCGTTCCCGGCAACGAGGTCACGGTGGGCCGTGTCATCAACGAGCTGTTCCGCAAGGGTGCTACCGTGGTCTATGACCGGGCGGATATGCTTCACGTCTCCGGCCACGCCTGCCAGGAGGAACTGAAGATCATCCACGCCCTGACGAAGCCCCGTTTCTTCGTCCCGCTCCACGGTGAGCAGCGGATGCTGCAGATCCATTGCCAGCTGGCTCAGCAGATGGGCATGGACCGCAATCACATCGCCATCGCCGATAACGGCGGCGTCATTGAAATCACCGGCAAGTCCATGAAGCTGTCCGCCAACTCCGTCCCCGCCGGCGAGGTGTATGTGGACGGCTCCGGCGTCGGCGACGTGGGCGCCGTGGTCATGCGGGACCGCAAGCGTCTGGCAGAGGACGGCATGGTGGTGGTGGTCCTTCCCATCGCCACGCAGGACGGCGCGCTGCTGTCCCCGCCTGAGATCATCACCCGCGGATTCATTTATGTGAAGGAATCCGGCGATCTGATGAAGGAGCTGCAAAATGTTGCCATGAACGCCGCTGACAGCGTCACCGGCAGCCGCAAGCGCGGCCGGGATGACGGTGAGCTCCGCGGCGCGGTCAAGTCCGCTGTCAGCAGCTACCTGTTCAAAAACACCAAGCGCAGCCCCATGGTCATTCCTGTGGTGACCCGGCTGTAACATCACGGGAAAACCCACACACATTCCCGGTTTGCCCTGTCTTGCTTTTGTAAAAACAGCCAAAATTGGCGCGGTATGATTGACAGAGCCGACAAACCGTGTATAATGCCCCCATCAAGGCAAAGGCGTCTTAGAGTGCATGCTCTAAGACGCTTTCTCTCTTCCCCCGATCTTTTCTGCATATAACTGCCGGACAGTGGAAGCTAACCCGCTCCTGTCTCCCGGCAAAACGCAAGGCAATGGAGTCTTACCGTTCGGAAGGCTCCATTGCCTTCTTATATGCAGAACCGTTCGCTGGAAGAAAACGACAAAAATGGGAGGAAACAACTATGGAATTCAGTTCTGTCAACACCATTTGGGTGCTGCTGGGCGCAGCGCTGGTCTTTTTCATGCAGGCGGGCTTCTCCATGTGCGAGGCCGGCTTCACCCGGGCCAAAAACACCGGCAATATCCTGATGAAAAACCTGATGGACTTCTGCATCGGCACCCCTTGCTTCTGGCTCATCGGCTTCGGCATCATGTTCGGCGCGGGCACCGGCCTCTTCGGCTGGTTTGACCCCATGATCATGAAGGATTACAGCAGCATCCTTCCCTCCGGCGTCCCCCTGTGGGCCTACGCCATTTTCCAGACCGTCTTCTGCGCCACCTCCGCCACCATCGTCTCCGGCGCTATGGCGGAGCGCACCAAGTTCAGCGCCTACTGCATCTACTCCGCCGCTATCTCCCTTTTGATCTATCCCATTTCCGGCCACTGGATCTGGGGCGGCGGCTGGCTCAGCGAGCTGGGCTTCCATGACTTCGCCGGATCTACCTGTGTCCACATGGTAGGCGGCGTCTGCGCCCTGATCGGTGCCAAGATGCTGGGCCCCCGCATCGGCAAGTATGGTAAGGACGGCAAGCCCCGTACTATCTTAGGCCACAACCTGACCTTTGCCGCTCTGGGCGTGTTCATTCTCTGGTTCTGCTGGT
>DXUR01000653.1 GCA_019417795.1 Clostridiales bacterium
GATTCACCACCGCCTGATAGATGCTCTTGGCGATGTCGGCGGATTTGGCCCCCTGATTGATGAGGGGCTGGATGTCGCTCTTGGCAAACACGCCGCAGCGGGCGGCGATGGTGTAGGTCTTTTCCGCTGTCTGGGCGGCTTTGTCCATCTCCTCCGCGCCCATTTTCAGCAGCGTGGCCATCTGGTCGATGAAGGCCCCGGTGCCGCCGGCGCAGGAGCCGTTCATCCGGACCTCCATACCGTTGGTCAGAAAGAGGATCTTGGCATCCTCGCCGCCCAATTCGATGATAACGTCCGTCCCCGGTGCCAGACGGTTGGCCGCCACCCGGGTAGCGAACACCTCCTGCACAAAGGGAGCCTTTACGCTCTCCGCCATGCCCATGCCGGCAGAGCCGGAGATGGCAAACACCGCCTCCCGGCCGCAGCGCTCCGCCACCCGCCGCAGAAGCTCTGCGGATTTCTCTACAATATGGCTGTAATGCCGCTCGTATGTATGGTATATCAAGTTGTTCCGGTCATCCAACACCACGCATTTGATGGTGGTGGAGCCTACGTCAAGTCCGACCCGCAAGGGGAGTTCCTCCTTTAGGGGCCTTTCAGCCCCACTTTAGCTTATTACCAATATTTTACGTTTCTCAGCCGTAATTCTCAATGTAAAAAACATGGAATTTTCGTGAATATTCCGTTAAGAAATCGGTTACTCCCTTAGACTTTCTTCATTTGACAACCTATGTTATACTATAAAAAATATGCTTTTTCAGAAGGGAAGTTTCCGTTATGACATCTGTTTTGATGCACACCTGCTGCGCCCCCTGCTCCCTCAGCTGTATCGATCCGCTCCGGGCCGAAGGGATCGAACCGGTAGCCTTTTGGTACAACCCGAACATTCATCCGTGGAAGGAATATGAAGCCCGGCGGGACTGTCTGCTGGCCTACGCTCCCACCATTGAAATGCAGGTCATTGTAGATGAGGACTACGGTCTTAGAACGTTTGTAGAACACGTTGCAAGCGATATTGACCACCGCTGCACCTACTGTTATCAGCACCGGCTGGAGGAAACAGCCCGGTACGCGGCGGAGCACGGCTATGAGTCCTTTACCTCCACCCTGCTGGCCAGTCTCTATCAGGATCACGACGGCATCAAGGCCGCGGCGGAGAAATACGCCCGGCAGTACGGCGTGGAATTTCTCTACCGGGATTTCCGGCCCAATTTCCGGGCAGGAAATCAGCGGGCCAGAGAGCTTGGCTTTTATATGCAGAAGTACTGCGGCTGTGTCTTTTCCGAACAGGACCGCTACCAGAAGCAGATCGACCGGGACAAGAAGAAATTTGCAGAGCAGGCGTAAAACCGCCCCGTTTTGTAGCAGAAAGGAGTTTTTAGATAAAAAATCAGTTGCAGGGGATCGCGCTGATCCTGTTTGCCGGTATGCTGATGCTGTATGCGCCGCTCTCTCCCTGGCTCCCCATCCTCGGCAGTCTCCCCTCCGATTTTACCAGCCTTGTGGGACTGGCTTTCGCCATCGCGGGACTGGTGCGGTGTTTCAAAAAGGAAAGCTGACCGGTTTCAATTCCCATTTCCAGAGCATTTTTGTTCCGCAAACCGCTGATTTTTGCCAAAAATCCCCGCCGTATGACTACGGCGGGGGTTTGCTGTTCAACTATTCAAATCAGTTCCGCAAGCTGTGGAGCGGGGCCGGGATGCGGCCGCCCCGCTGGATGAAGTCGGCACTGGACTCCTTGTGCACCGGCATCACCGGAGCGCTGCCCAGCAGGCCGCCCATTTCCACCGTGTCGCCCACGTTCTTGCCGGGGGTGGGCAGCAGGCGGACGGCGGTGGTCTTGTTGTTCACCATGCCGATGGCCGCCTCGTCCGCGATGATGGCGGAGATGGTCTCCGCCGGGGTGTCGCCGGGCACGGCGATCATATCCAGACCCACGGAGCAAACGCAGGTCATGGCCTCCAGCTTATCCACGCACAGGGTCCCCGCCTTGGCGGCGGCGATCATGCCCTCGTCCTCGCTGACAGGGATAAAGGCGCCGGACAGTCCGCCCACGGAGGAGGACGCCATGACGCCGCCCTTCTTCACAGCATCGTTCAGCAGGGCCAGTGCAGCGGTGGTGCCGTGGGTGCCGCAGACCTCAAGGCCCATTTCCTCCAGAATACGGGCCACGGAGTCGCCAATAGCCGGAGTAGGAGCCAGGCTCAGGTCCACGATACCGAAGGGGGTATCCAGACGGCTGCTGGCCTCCTTAGCCACCAGCTGGCCCATGCGGGTCACCTGGAACGCCGTCTTTTTCACGGTTTCCGCTACCACGTCAAGGGGTTGGCCCTTCACGGACTGCAAGGCATGGTACACCACGCCCGGACCGGAAACGCCCACGTTGATGACCCGTTCTGCCTCGCCCACGCCGTGGAAGGCGCCGGCCATGAAGGGGTTGTCCTCCACGGCGTTGCAGAACACCACCAGCTTGGCGCAGCCAAGACCGTCCCGGTCCGCCGTCCGGGCGGCGGTATCCTTGATGATGCGGCCCATGAGCTTCACGGCATCCATATTGATGCCGGCACGGGTGGAGCCAACGTTGATGCTGGAGCACACCAGCTCCGTGCGGTCCAGGGCCTCCGGAATGGAGCGGA
>DXUR01000654.1 GCA_019417795.1 Clostridiales bacterium
GAACCAGCGTGACGATGGACGGGGCCGCCGCCGTGGCTGGTGGGGGTGCGCTGTGCGCCCCAGCGCTTAATGACGCCCTGATAACCGTGGCCCTTGCTGATACCGGTGATATCAACGAAGTCGCCAGCCTGGAAGGTGTCAGCCTTCACAATGTCGCCGATGTTCAGCTCGGCAGCGTTGTCCAGGTCGAATTCGCGCAGGTGCTTCTTGGGAGACACGCCAGCCTTGTTCAGGTGGCCCATCTCGCCCTTGGTCAGCTTCTTCTCGGCCACGTCCTCGTAGCCCAGCTGAACCGCATTGTAGCCTTCCTTCTCGGAAGTCTTCTTCTGAACGACCGTGCAGGGTCCCGCCTCAATGACGGTGACGGGGATCACGTGGCCGTTCTCGTCAAAAATCTGGGACATGCCCACTTTTTTGCCGATGATTGCCTTCATGTGTATTTCCTCCTGTTAGGTTATTGGTCGGCTTAGATACGGAATCCGCATTGCTCTGCCGACATGACCCTGCCTGTCTCACGCAAGTTGACAGGCGATTGGGTGAGCAACATATTCAAAAAAGTGTTTACACTTCTTTGAGCTTGGGAAGTTTTGTAATCGCGAGGATTACAGCTTGATCTCGATCTCCACGCCAGCGGGCAGCTCCAGAGCCATCAGAGCCTCAACGGTCTTGGGGCTGGAGTTGGTGATGTCGATCAGGCGCTTGTGGGTGCGGCGCTCGAACTGCTCACGGCTGTCCTTATACTTATGAACAGCGCGGAGGATGGTAACAACCTCCTTCTTGGTGGGCAGGGGGATGGGGCCGGACACCTGGGCGCCGGTGCGCTTGGCGGTCTCTACGATCTTCTCAGCGCTCTGGTCGATGACCTGATGATCGTAAGCCTTCAGGCGGATGCGGATCATTTCTTTCTGTGCCATGTTGATTTCCTCCAAATGTTTCGTAGGTTGTTGTACGGGTCTCGACGACCTACGGCGAGAAATTTTCTGTACGCTTAACCGTGCGTATCATTCCTACTCATGAAAAAGGCCGGCACTGTGGCCGGTACTTGTCCCATGGTATGGCGATCTACGCCGCATACAGGACTTCTCAGCCGCCCGATTATCGGACATACTCCCCGGAAGTTACCTCCTTGCGGAGCAATCTCCCGGTTCATCGCAGTGTCTGCGCGCAGAAAGGCTTCCACCACGCGGACTTGATTATCATATCGGATATTCAGCGGAATGTCAAGACCTTTTTCTCTGTTTTTCATAGTTTTTTTGAAATTTTTTTGGCAGTACGCGGATGCACACGGCAGCGGGGCAAATGTCCCCCTCCGGGCCATTTCCCGCTCCGGTATCTCATTCCCGATCAGGCCGCCTCCGCATATTATATGGTGTATCGATCCGGCACAAAGAACACCGGGATGCTATGCACCCCGGTGTTCCTTATTATATATGTCCTCAGATACCCAGCTTGGCCTTCAGTGCGGAGATCATCTCCTGGTACTCTCCATCCGTCAGGTATACCGGCTCCGGGTTGGTGATGGCAAAAGCCCCGCCGAACTCAAAGCCGCCCTCATACTTGGGGACGATATGGAAATGCAGATGGGGATTCGTGTCGCCGAAGGAGCCCAAGTTCAGCTTCGTGCAGCCCCACAGCTCCTTGATGGCGCCGCTGGCCTTAGCCAGATCCTCGGCAAAATCCGCCCGCTCCTGATCCGTGCACTCGCACAGTTCCTTTTTGTGGGCCTTCAGAGCCAGCGCGCAGCGGCCCTTGTGGGCCTGATCCTTGAAGAGATACAGCACACCGGCCTTCATCTCCCCAACCTTGAACATAATGGCCTCCCGGCCCTCGTGGTGCTCATCGCAATAGAAACAACCCATTGGCATTTTCTCCTTTCAAAGTCAGGGACGGTTCCCTGTTAGCCTTAACATACTGCTTGCCAGCGGTTTTGTCAAGGAAAAAACGGACCGGAAAATCGGTCCGTTTTGTTTATTTCCGTTTTTCCATATAGAGCAGGTTGTCCTCTCCCGCCCGGGCACGGGGGCCGTTGGGATTCACCCAGCCCATGTGCTCGTAAAAGCCCAGCGCCATATCCGAGGAGGTCAGCCAGACCCGCGTGGCCTTCGCTGCCAGCTCGTCGGCCTCCAGTGTTTCAAACAGCTTCCGGCCATAGCCCTTGCCGATACTCTCCGGACTCAGGAAGGCCGCCACGATCTCCGCCTCTGTCTCGCCATCCGGCAGGACCGTGCCGGAGCCGATGATCTGTCCGTCCTCTTCCAATACATAGGTATGGCCGGTCTCAGACAGCTCAACCATGGTCTCCGGAGAATAGTGGGGGATCAGGTAATCCAGTTCGGATTTGGGGCTGGTGTAATTGACCTCCCGCAGAGTGCGGCGGATCATAATGGAGAGGATCTCCTCATCGCCTTTTTGGAAGCGCCGGATGGTCAGCATGGTCCTACCTCCTTGATTTTATTATACAGACAGGGTGTCCGCCAGAACCAGACCGGGATTGTGCTTGGTGAGGAAGCCCACGCTCCACTCGCCGTCAAAGGCCAGCAGGTAGCGATCCCGGAAGTCCTGCAGCACGGCGGCGCCGGTGCACAGCACGATCTCGTCGGGATGGCAGTCCATGGACTCGATGAGCCGC
>DXUR01000655.1 GCA_019417795.1 Clostridiales bacterium
TTCCGTCCAACGCTCCTGCAAAGCACCCGCTTTCTTCACCAAAATGCACAAAATTTGAAAATTTTGCCGCAAAGAATTGGCGGAGGCAGGTGCTATCCATATAATAAAAACTCCGATCCGGCTCACACCTGAATCGAAAGCCGGGCAAAACAGAGCATATACGGCAGGTCCCCTGTTCTCTATGGGCGGCCCGCGCCGATACGGTATGGAAAATGGTGGCAAAATGACGAAACAGAGAACAACCCCGACCGCAAAACGGAATCACGGATTTACACTGATGGAGATGCTGATCGTTGTGGCGATCATCGCCGTTCTGGTGGCCGTCGCGATCCCGACCTTCAGTTCACAGCTTCACAAGGCGCGTGTCGCAACCGACTGGGCCAACGTGCGGAGCTATTACGCCCAGCTCCAATATGAGTTCATGGAGACGGGGGAGATCAATAAGGATTATCTCAAAGAATTCGACCACTACGGAGGTACTCCTGGGTTCACTTCCTTTACTCTGGACGGCCAGACGATCAATCTGAGAACTGGGATGCTTTGGGTCGCAAAAGAAGACCATAATCAGGGATACAACATTCTTTATGCCTGCACCAGTGGTCACCCCGAATGCGTATTGATCCTTCCCATGAGTTGATTCCGACAAGAAAGCAGAAAAACCTATTGGATCTCCTCCCTCTTTAGCAGGAGAGACGAACCCGGGCGCTGTGCAAGCACAGCGCCCGGGGTTTTTGTATCTTTGGCAGCAGATTGAGAGGTGCAGATGAATGGAATGGCAAAAAAACTGCGAAGTAACGATTATCAAGTAGGCTTTTCTAAAATAACATGACTGGGTTCTACGGTTACCGAATGAGCCGAAAGATGATCACCATTGTTCGGCAAGTAGAAAATCCGCGAGGTGAACAATCCGGATGCCGTCCTCGATGCCGGTATCCATCTCGTTGAGGGTAACAACATATTTGGGGTAATGATCGCGGATCTCCATCAGGTTCCTCACTTCGCGGTCCGATGCTTCTGGGATCCGGACGCAGACCTGCACATAAATGCGCTCGTCGCGGCGCGTTGCAACAAAGTCGATCTCCTTTGTATCGTTCTTGCCGATGTAAACATCGTAGCCGCGGCGCTTCAATTCGAGGTACACGATGTTCTCCATCGCGCCGTCCAGCATTTTGCGGTTATAACCCAGCAGCGCGTATTTCAGGGAGACATCGGCAAGATAATACTTCTCCTGCGTTTTCAGGATACTCTTGCCTTGCAGGTCATAGCGTTCGCAGGGGTAGATAATAAGCGCCTGCTCCAGCCAGCGCAGGTAGTTGTAGATACTCTCCACCGAGACCTTGCGGTGCTCACTTTTCAAGAAAGTGGAGATTGAGTTTGCCGAGAAGGTTTTACCCATATTTTCGATAATATACTTCACCACACGATCAAAAAGATCCTGCTTGTTGATGCGGTGACGCTTGACAATATCGCGGGAGACTACGGTATGGTAAATGCCGTTGACGATCTGATAGGCGCTCTGTTCATCGTACTCGCTGAGCGCGATGATCGGAAAACCGCCGAAGCGGATATACTCCTCCAGCAGTTCCCTGCGGGATAAAGTGCTGTCGGCCTTGAAGTCCAGATATTCCTTAAACGACAGCGTATAGACAGGAATGGACACATAGCGGCCCGTCAGATAGGTGGAGATCTCGCTGGACATGAGCTTGGAGTTGGAGCCGGTCACATAGATGTCGGCATCCGCACTTTCCAACAGGCTGTTGACCGCCTTCTCCCAGCCGGTGATTTCCTGAATCTCGTCCAGCAGAAGATAGCAGTGTCCCTTGCCCGCCATGGCAGCGGTCAGCTCGTCATACATCTGCTTGGCGGTGATGTTCTCGGGAATATCCATCTCCGTGTACCGCTTGCAGATGATCTGGTCCTCCCCTACGCCGCGCCGCAGCAGCTCCTCTCTCAGCATCTCAAAAATCGTAGACTTGCCGCAGCGACGGATACCGGCAAGTATCTTGACGAGCGGCTTGTCGATAAACGGCTCGATTGCCGCGATATAGTCCGGTCTGTTGATCATCGTATCGCCTCCCTACAGCTAATAGTATACCCAAAATAGTTTGTATATTCAACAAGTTTTTAAGGTCTAAAACAAAAAACTTTTCAGTTTGGGCATTCTAAGTGATACGTGGACCACCTTTGGTCATCTCGCCGGTTTCGTCTGTATCCCCTTTTTGTCGGAAAACTGTGTCTTCCGGCAAGTGCTCGTTTCATTTTCAGCAGGGAGACGAACCCGGGCGCTGTGCAAGCACAGCGCCCGAGGTTTTTGTATCTCCAATAGTATTCGTTTTTGCTCGATCAACCTCCGCCGCCATGGCGGCTGGGCCCGACATCAGAAGAGGAACGCTCTCGTCCGCGGCATCCGGCTGAGCGCCATCTGCATGGAACGCACCCAGCCAAAACCGCTCTGGGTCTCCCCCGCGCCGGGGGCGATCATGTGCATCAGCTTTGCGGCCAGCAGATGCAGCTCCTCTGTCTGTTCCCGGTAGGACTTCAGATAATCCTCCGTCCGCGGATAGTTCCGATCAAAGGCCGGAGCGGCGATCCTCGCGTCGAAGGCGGGCTGGTAAGGGTGATCCAAGGT
>DXUR01000656.1 GCA_019417795.1 Clostridiales bacterium
ATAAGAGACAGATATAGATGCAGCTGTGAAGCAAACCAAGCGGCTCAAACAGATCTCAGATGCTGCCTTTCAGCGTCAGGATATTGACGAGATCGAATCCCTCGCCCTTGCCCTGCGCAAAGAGATAGAAGCAGCTCTGCAGCCCTTCTATATGGGACATATGTGCCTTTATGTGACGCCGGAATGCTTTGACGACCCGCCCAAGACGCCGGAAGTCTACAACGATGCAACCGCCTGCGTCTGGCGGGATGGTACATGGCAGCTTCTGGAGGATACCAGCAACGGGTTCCTACTCTTTGTTCAATCCAAATCCAAGGAGGAAGCTGCCGCATGAAAAATACATCTCAGCAATATCTAAACAGCGAAGCACACGGTTATCTCATGGAGGCCAAAGCCTGCAAGCTTTTGCTCAAAGACTTGGAGCGCATCCGCGCCAAGCTCAAGCGGCACATCGAAAAGGAAGCCGCAGACCGCGAGGCAGAATTTGAAGCAGCTATGCAATACCATAGCGAAAGCGACATCCAGGAAGCCTACGGCTGGGAATTTATCAGCGAACAGCAGTATGAGCGCTATCTGGAATTGTTCCGTCAAGGCCGCAAGGCGCTTGATGAACACAGCCCCACTGTTACAGAGCTGGCTCTCTCCATCCTGAACCGCATCTTTCTGGATATTGATAGGGACTGCCGCCAATGCGAGTTTGAAGCCCTGTCACCGGAAGAACAGCTTGCCGAGTTGAAGCGTGCTGAAGAATCCAGACAGGCATGGAAGCAGTATATCGCCAGTCTGAAAGAAATGGTCGGCTCTATGACTGGAAAGACCAATGACCACACTGCGTCAAAAAATGCAGCAACTATACACAAGGAGGATGCAAAATGAAAATTCGCGAAGATCGTTCTCATATGAATATTGATACCAGATGGTTTGAAAAAGGCTATGCCAAAGAAGATGTCCACTCCCTGCGCCTGCAGTCCCTATGCACCGAAGCAGAGGCCGCAGCCAACAAACAGTTTTATGACAGTCACACCTGCGAAGAATGGGAACAATATATCCGTCAGGCAAGTTTGGAGAGCAGCGCAGCAATGAAACCCGTCATGGAAGCCATCGCACAGGACTTTGTCTGCTACCAGTATGACGAAAATATCCCTGTGTCCTATGGCAGCGACCGATGGGATCTGTACTTCTGGTGTAATCCCTTTAGCGGCGCCGCAGACGCATCCGAACGGGATTTCTCGTACTTCACACTGACCTTTAACGAGCGTCAAACGCTGGAGAAACGGAAAAAAGTCTGTCAACAGGTACTGGATCTCCTATGCTCACGCTTTCAGGAGCATCCCAATCTCAATGTAGCCGTACAGTATTCCATATGGTTTGACCATCCAAAGATCCACGATGCGGTGGAGCGCGCAAAGCCCCGTCTGCATGGCCTGCGCTGTATTCAGGACCAAAAGGAAGGAAAGCTGCTCCTGCAGGACGGTGCCCTGCTCTTCAAGCCAAAATACGCAAAGAAATATACCCGCACGCTGAGCCAGAGCCAGATTTTGTCCCTTAGTTGGGAACTGGGCGTAGAGGACGGAGAGCCTGATACCGATGCTGCACCTGTTACCTTGCCTTACAAGAAATTTGGTGCCACGCACCCCATCCAGCTGCAGGTGACTTCCTACCTGAATGGAAACCTTGCCATACAAATGGTGACATGGGAAAGCGGTGACCCGGAACCCTGGGCGACTCTCACCGTCAACCTGCCCGGCCAACGGCAAAAAGACCATGCCTTTATCGACACCAATGCCGATTCGGAATTTCCCACCTGGCTCATCCGACATGGTCTGGCTATCCCCACCGGCCGCACCATGCAGAGCGGGTTCTGCACCTATCCCGAATATCGTTTTCGTGCCAACCGGCTGCAGGAACTGGATCCGGAAGGGTATGCAGGCTACCTGAAAAACTTTGAAAGGCGGTGCAGTGCATGAAATATAAGGCAGTTTATGATGTACTGAATGAAAGGCGGCAGACAACCCCCGGTTTCTGTTACCATGACCGCAGCGGCTGGCGTGCTTACCCCCAGACCTATATGACCATGCAGCGCCCTTTATGGATTATCGCTGAAGATGCTGCCACGGGCAGGCGTCTGTGGATCACCCAGGAGGGCACCCGATTTAGCATTTCCATTCGAAGGATGGATGAACAGCGGAATAACTATGGCCCTACCTATCGCATTACTTGTGAAAACAGGACAAAGCTGGCTCAGGTTCTGCGCTATCAGTTCGAGTCAAAGATTTTGGCTGTGTAGCTGACGATGACCAGAGAGGAACTGCATTCCTCTCCCTGCTCCGGTTTCCTTGTCCGGAACACACACCAACAAGCACCGGCAATCTGCATTTTTGCAGGCGGCCGGTACTTCTTTGGAGGAAAACGCTTATGAATACTCTCGCATTTACGCTGGGCGAACACCGAGCCCAGCTTACTTTGAAAATCAGTACATATCCCAACGGCAATCTCGCCATCAAGCTTTATGAAAAGGATCATGGCATCCTGATTTTGTGGGGAACCCTTACCACCAACTTAACCGGAATCCGGCCCGACCACTGCGCTTTCATCAATATAAAAGCCGCAGACGGACTTTTTCCGGCC
>DXUR01000657.1 GCA_019417795.1 Clostridiales bacterium
CACGGCGGACAGGGCCCTGAATACATATCGGGACCGGGTATTTGAGCAGTGCGGGAAAATGGGCGATGAGCCGGAAGGGCTTTACACATTGACAGCGCCTACCGGAACCGGAAAAACGCTCGCTCTGCTGCATTTTGCCCTGCGGCACTGTCAGGAGCACGGAAAGCAGCGCATCATCGTGGTCCTCCCCTTTTTGACTTTGGCGGAGCAAAGCGCGGAGATCTATTCAAAAATAATCCCCGATGTTCTGATCGATCACAGCCAGAGCGATCTGCCGGAGGACGCATGGGAGCTGGCTGCCAGATGGAGCGCGCCGGTCATCATCACGACGTCCGTCCGCTTTTTTGAATCGCTGTTTTCAGACCGGCCCGCTGCCTGCCGCAAGCTCCACAACATCGCAAACAGCGTCGTACTGTTTGATGAAGCGCAGAGCCTGCCTGCCGATTTGACCTCGGTTACACTGCAGGCAGTAAATGAATTGTGCGGCCGATACCACACGACAATGGTATTTTCTACGGCAACGCAGCCGGATTTCTCCGCGCGAAAAGACCTGACCTGGAAGCCGCGAGAAATTCTGCCGGAGTCCGGGGAGATGTTCCGCGCCCTGCAGCGGGTGATGGTAGATTGGCGGCTTGGAGAAGACACACCGCTGGAAACCATTGCGGAGGAGATGTCCGGACAGGACAGCGTCTGCGCCATTGTTAATCTGCGCCGCCATGCGCGGCAGATCGCCGGCAGGCTTTCTGAGCTCTGCCCCAAGGATACCGTCTTTTACCTTACCACGGATCTGTGCCCCGCTCATCGGAGCAAGCAGATCAAGCGCATCCGGGAGCGGCTGAAAAACAATCTTCCGTGCCGGGTGGTGGCGACCCAATGCATCGAAGCGGGTGTAGACTTGGATTTTCGGACGATGTACCGGGCCTTGGCTCCGCTGGACGCCATCATTCAGGCTGCCGGGCGGTGCAACCGAAACGGCGGGGCGATGGGACGCGTGACGGTTTTCTGCCCGGCTGACCCGCGGATGCCCTATCCGGATCAATGGTACAGCAATGCCGCCGTCACGGTGCGGGAGATGGGGCCGCCGTTTTCCATCCATGACCCGGAGAATGTCCGGGAATACTACCGGCGGCTGTTTCACGGCAAAAAAGACAAGCAGAAGCTGCGGGCTGCCATTGACAGCCGTTCCTTTGCGCAAACCGCCGCGGAATACCGGCTGATCGACAACGCCGGTGCTCAAGTGATCGTCCCTTACAGCGACACCGATGTGTCTTATACAAGCATTGCCAAGCGGATGCGGGATGAGGGCGTTACCCACGCGTTATTAAAGGAAGCGGCACCCATTACAGTGACCTGCTTTGCTAAGAATTTGAAGATTTACGCGGAGGAAATCCCCTTTGCCGGTCACGGGAAAACACAGACCGCGGGCAGCGGCGTCTTTCTGCTTTGCCCGCAGTATACCGATTTGTATTCCGACGAGCTTGGCTTACATCTGCCGCAGGAAGAAAGCTTTGAGTCAATATTCTGAAATGTTTACGTCATAGCACGCTATGTGTCCTTTTTATCGGACACATAGCGTGCTATTGTGATTTATGTACATAAAAGAGGAGGTTTTTCATTGACTTTCTTGTGCATTGTTTTATGCTATATACGACAGCTAAATAGCTGATGAGTAGAAATATATAGAGTATGATTTGACCGCCCTGCCTGGAAAACGGGACGGGGCGCGCAAATCACGGAGGTGAATTCTATTTGAAGGAAGTTGTTATCGAGGTTTGGGGGGACTTTGCCTGCTTCACCATGCCGCAGGCGAAGGTGGAACGGCTGACTTACCCCTTCCCTCCCCCGTCGGCTGCCAGAGGGATCCTTTCCGCGATCTACATGAAACCGAAAGAATTCCTGTGGAGGATCGATCGCATCGGGGTGCTGGAGCCGATTCGCTATATCAGCTTCAAGCGCAATGAGATCAAATGCACCGTCAGTTCAACGCCGGTCTCCGCGGAGGAGGAACGGACTCAGCGGCAGACGACCGCCCTCCAGAACGTGCGCTATCGCATCGCCGCGTCGATCATACCGCGCCCAGCCTTTGTGGGGCGTGAAACGCAGCTGTACGAACAGGCCCTGCGGCGTATCCGCGGCGGAAAATGCTATTTTCAGCCGTCCTTGGGCTTGCGGGAATTTACCTGCTACTTTGAGGAGAGCGACGGCACTCGGCCTCCCATTCAGGAATCTCTGGATGCCGGACTGATGGTCTATGATCTGTTTACGCCGGAAGATGTGGAGGTCACCAAAAAAGCCAAAATTCAGATGTCTCTGTTCCATGCGGTGATGGAAAACGGCGTTATTTCCGTTCCGCCTTATGAGAGCCCGGAGGTTTTGAAAGGAGGGGCGATCCATGCTGAAGGCGCTGTATGATTATGGACTCCGCCGACAGTTGACGCTGCCCCCCGGTTTCATTGAGAAAACCGTCAAGGCATATATCTCCCTTTCAGAGGGCGATGACCGTGTCAGCATTTATCTGGGCGATGATGAACAGGTGCCCTGCCCGGACATGGGAAGCCTCGCGCAGGGTAAGGACAAATGCAACGTTCTGGTGGAAAAACGGTCCATTGTGATTCCTGACGCA
>DXUR01000658.1 GCA_019417795.1 Clostridiales bacterium
ACTTATTTTAGAGATAAAGAAAGTGTTGCATCATAATCACGATAGAAACTTAGAACAAGAAAAGAAGAAGCAAGAGGAAATAAATAATATTGAGAAGAGCAGTATAATGAGTTCACAGGAGTAAGATTTTTGATGAAGGATCATTTGTGTATAAAAACACAAAGAGGTCCTTTTTTCATGTCATGAAATTTATAAATTATTTATATGGGAGGAAATTAGATATGGCATTTTTTCAGAGCGCAGTAGGTGTATTATAGACATTAGTAGTAGCACTTGGAGCAGGTCTTGGAATCTGGGGTGCAATCAACCTGATGGAAGGTTACGGTAATGATAACCCGGGTGCAAATGCTCATGTGCCATAAAGTAACACACAAGAAGTTGATAGACAACAGCCCGTTATTCCGTAAAAATTTCAAAGTAGAATTTCATGGAAGCCATACAAATTGTGTGGCTTCTTTTGCTTAATAAGCAAAGATAAATTTTCTAATACCCTATTGACAAAAGCGTTTGTCTTGAATATAATGTACTTGTACGATAAGTACATTAAAGAACAAAGGAGGGGCGTTGTGGAAATTATCATAAGCAGTAATACGAGCAAGCCAATTTATGAGCAGATAACTTCACAGATAAAAGCCATGATTATGAGTGGCGAGTTAAAAACCGGCGATCCTATTCCCTCTATGCGGGCGCTGGCAAAGTCCATTCATGTGAGTGTTATTACCGTTCAAAAAGCGTATGAAGATTTGCAAAGGGACGGTTTTATTGAAACAACGGTAGGCCGAGGAAGTTTTGTGTCGGCACAGAACAAAGACTTTTATCAGGAAGAACAGCAGAGATTGGCCGAAGAACATTTGCAAGAGGCCGCCGATATTGGGCGGATAAGTGGAATATCGTTGGAAAAACTGATTGAATTACTGACGATATTTTATCAAGAGGAGGATTAACTATGAACGCTATTTTGCAGGTTGAGAACTTGACAAAGCAATACGCCGATTTCAAGTTAGACCATGTTTCGTTTTCGGTTCCGAAAGGAACAATCATGGGGCTTATTGGCGAAAATGGAGCCGGAAAAAGCACAACTATCAATGCTATTCTTGATTTAATTCATAAAGATGATGGAACAGTTACTTTTTGGGGGCAGGAATTATCGTCCACAAAACAAATCAAAGAGGATGTTGGCGTAGTGTTTGACGGAATTAACTTCTATGAAACGCTCACTCCGGCCAAAGTCGGGAAAATTGCTGGTGCTGCCTACAAACAGTGGGACGGCCATCTGTTTCAAGACTATCTAAAGCGGTTTCAACTTCCAGCGGATAAGGAAATTAAATCTCTGTCCAAGGGAATGAAGATGAAGTTGTGTATTGCCGTCGCCCTTTCCCATAACCCCAAGCTACTGATTTTGGACGAAGCGACAAGCGGCCTCGACCCTGTAATGCGTGATGATATTCTTGATGTATTTCTTGAATTTGTTCAGGACGAAAATCATTCCATTTTGATGTCCTCGCATATCACAACAGATTTAGAAAAAGTCGCAGATTACATTACATTTATCCATCAGGGCAAGGTTCTTTTTTGTAAAACGAAAGATGAACTTCGTTATAACTATGGTATTATCCGCTGTGGCGCAGCACTGTTCGACCAGCTCGATAAAGCGGAAATTCTGGCTTACCGCAAAGATGATTATCAATGGAATGTGCTGGTAGCTGACAAGGAAAAAGCCCGGAGAAAATATAAAAATGCCGTAGTGGACGACGCAACAATCGACGATATTCTGCTGCTGTATGTGAAAGGAGAGCAAGCAAAATGAAAAGTCTTGTTTTGAAAGATTTATTTAATATCGGCCACAATGCGAAATCTATGCTATTCATCCTTGTGGTTTTTGCCGTTGCGCTTATTCCGTTTTCCGGCGTAGAAGGCTATATTTTTGTATGTGCGATTTTGTGCAGCATGATGATTGTAACAACCTTTTCTTTTGATGACAGTTCTAAATGGACACGGTATGCTATGATAATGCCAGTTTCCAAGAAAGAATTGGTTGCTGGAAAATTTATGGTGCTGGCTATCTTCTGCGCCATTGGCAGCCTCTTTGGGCTGATTATTGGTTTTATCGGTGGCCTAATCACACATAAAATCGTACTCGACATAGTAGGGATTGGAGAGCTTCTGTTTTTGACACTCGTTGCATGGGTAATCTCCCTTATTTTTGGAAGTATGTCAATTCCTCTTGTGTTCAAGTTTGGCGCAGAAAAAGGCCGTGTTCTGCTATTAGTATCATTCCTCATTCCGGCAGGGATTTGCTTTGGAATATATCAGCTTCTTACTATGCTGGGAGTTGCATTGACAGACCAGATTGTATTTATTCTTCTCTGCTGCTCACCGCTTCTGGCGTTGGCATGGTGCTATGTGATGTATCAAATCAGTTATCGCATTTTTGTAAAGCAAGAGCTTTGATTTCTATTGGGAGGTATCTATATGGGAAGCAGAAGATTTGAAATTACTGAAACCGCAGGAAGTGTGAAAGGCTTTTATGTAGTAGTGGACAGAGAAACCGGGGTCAATTACCTTGTGGCAAAGTTTGGAACTGGCGGGGGGATTTGTCCCTTGATTTACAAA
>DXUR01000659.1 GCA_019417795.1 Clostridiales bacterium
AGCCGGGAAGAAAATCACGCCGAAGCTGCTTCTTGAAGCAATCCGTACTTTGCCGGAAGAAAAGCGCAAAGCCGTACTCCTGTACTATTTCGAGGGAATGAACGACACCGAGATTGCGGAGCTGTTCGATACGTCGAGAAGCACGATACAGTACAGGCGGACAAGCTCTTTTGAGCTGCTAAAAAAATATCTGGAGGAAAATGCTGATGAATGGGACGAATGGTAACGAACCCGGCTACCCGGAAAAAGCCCTTGTTCCCTATCCTGTCATTTTGGCAGCGACAAAGGGCGACCCGGACGCTATGAAGATTGTCTTGCAGCATTTCAGCGGCTACATAGCCCGCCTCTCCATGCGGAAGCTGTACGACGAGCGCGGGAACGTCTATTTTGGCGTAGACCACGACATTCGGGAACGGCTGCAAGCAAAACTGATGATGGCTGTCCTCACCTTTAAGGCAGAGGAATAAACCGCAGCGGCGGGACGCTTTCTCTCTCCCCCTTTTCCGTTCCGCTGCTGACGCGGCAGCAAAGCCATTCTGAACCTTGACAAAGAAAGCGGCGCAAGATAACGGCGGCGCAGCATAGGGCAAATCGGATACGTTCCTTTTGCGCCGAGCCATACGGTGGGTGCGCCATGACGCTATCCGGGTGAGGTTATCCCCGCCCGGACAGCCGAGCGACCAACACCGCGCCGGAAAGCAAGTGTAGCGGCTTGCGGGCGACGACACGCAAAATATACAATGATACTTCCTTACAGCCACAGTCCGAGCGTTAAGAGCGTCGCAGGCAATGGGTAGGGCTGCATGAGAACCATGCCGGGGTGAAATTCCCATGAGGTTATGCTAATAACCGTCCGATTAAAGCCTTTGTTTTATTGAATAGTGGACTTGCTGCTATTCATAGACTGTATTATATGTTTGCGAAAGAAAGGGGGATTTTCTTTGACGCAAAACCAAACGCCCGTTACCACAACGGAGCATAAAATAGGAAAAGTTACTTACCTTGTATGTTCGTCCGCAAGTGAACGCGCAACGGACACACTGGATAAAAAGATAAAGAAGCTCATTCGCAAGGACATGGAGCTGAACCCCGCAAACGCCCGGAAATAGGGCGTTTCTTCACATTTTATACATGACACAGGCAGCGGTATGTGGTATAATATAGACAGTACAAATACCATGCTTGTCTGTCGTCGGAAAGGAGGACAAAATGTTACAGACAGACAAGATTACCGCTTTATATTGCAGATTGAGCCAGGAAGATATGCAAGCCGGGGAAAGCGAAAGCATACAGAACCAAAAACTGATTTTACAAAAGTATGCTGACGAACACCACTTTTTCAACACACGCTTTTTTGTAGACGACGGATTTTCCGGCGTGAGCTTTGAGCGTGAGGGGCTTCAAGCCATGCTGCATGAGGTTGAAGCCGGGAACGTGGCGACCGTCATAACAAAAGACCTTTCCCGTCTGGGACGTAATTATCTGAAAACCGGGGAGCTGATAGAGATTGTTTTTCCCGAATATGAAGTGCGCTACATTGCCATTAACGACGGTGTAGACACAGCAAGGGAAGATAACGAGTTTACCCCTCTGCGGAACTGGTTCAACGAGTTTTACGCCCGCGACACTTCAAAGAAAATCCGGGCTGTCAAACAGGCAAAGGCGCAGAAAGGCGAGCGCGTCAACGGGCAAGTGCCTTATGGGTACATAGCTGACCCCAACGACCGCAATCATCTATTGCCCGACCCGGAAACGGCGCACATTGTAAAACAGATTTTCGCTATGTATGTGCGCGGCGACCGTATCTGCGAAATCCAGAACTGGCTACGGGAACATGAGGTATTGACTGTTGCAGAATTGCAGTACAGGCGCACAGGAAGCCACAGGCACCCCCGCCCACACCCGAATTGTATTTACAACTGGCCGGATAAGACGCTCTATGACATTCTGGCGCGTAAAGAGTATTTGGGGCATACCATTACAGGCAAGAGCTATAAGGTATCTTACAAATCGAAAAAGACGAAGAAGAACCCGGAGGAAAAGCGTTACTTCTTCCCCAACACACACGAACCCTTGATTGATGAAGAAACCTTTGAGCTTGCACAGAAACGGATTGCCACCAAACACCGCCCTACAAAGGTTGATGAAATTGACATTTTTTCGGGGCTTCTCTTTTGCGGGGACTGCGGCTATAAAATGTATCTGCAACAGGGAGCCGGGACACTGGAACGCAAACACGCCTACACTTGCGGCAAGTATCGAAACAGGGTAAGGACTGGCGAGCTTTGCACTACCCATTATATCCGAAAGAGCGTCCTTAAAGAACTTGTCCTTGCCGATTTACAAAGGGTATTGTCCTATGTGAAAGAGCATGAACAGGAGTTTATCGAAACCGCCAACGAGTGCAGCGCAAAGGCAGTACAAAAGACGCTGACGCAGCAACGGAAAGAGCTTGACAAGGCGCAGAGCCGGATTAGCGAGCTGAATATCTTGTTCCGCAAGCTCTATGAGGACAACGCTTTAGGGAAACTTTCAGATGAACAGTTTGCTTTTCTGACTTCCGGCTATGACGAAGAAAAAAAGACGCTGACCCGGAGGA
>DXUR01000066.1 GCA_019417795.1 Clostridiales bacterium
AGCCGCTGCTGTGCGCGTCCTACACCTACGATTCGGAAACGCTGACCTACAAGCTGACCCTCCGTGACGGCGTGGTGTTTTCCGACGGATCTCCCCTCACCGCCGCCGACGTGAAGACCACCCTCAACGCCGCCCGCAGCTCCGCCCGCTACGCCAGACGGCTGTCGGATGTCAAAAGCATTTCCGCCGGGGACGGCACGGTGACCCTGACCCTCAACCGCCCCAATACCGGTCTGCCCGCTCTGCTGGACATTCCCATTCTGAAGTCCAGCACAGAGAAGCACAGCGTCCCTCTGGGAACCGGTCCTTACCTCTATGACGAAAGCAGCGAAAGCTGTCTGATCGCCAGTCAGAACTGGTGGCGGCACATCAGTCAACCGGTGGAACGGATCTCCCTCACCGGTACAGCGGATCAGGAGTCCATGCTCTACCGCTTTTCTTCCCGGGATGTGCAGCTGATCGTGGCAGATCTCACCGGCACGGACCCTGTTGCCGTTTCCGGCAGCGTCAGCTACGATGATGCCGACACCACCGTGTTTCAGTATCTGGGGGTCAATGTCTCCGCAAAGGGGCTGGACGATGCCGCGTTCCGCCGCTGCCTTTCTCTGGGCGTCAGCCGCAGGGCCTTGGTGAGCAGCTTGCTTTCCGGCCACGCTAAGGCAGCGCAGTTCCCCGTTTCTCCGGCATCCCCTCTCTATCCGGCAGACTTGGAGCAGACAGATTCTGTGGTGGCCTTCACCGATGCTCTGAATGCCTGTGAGACCCGGCCCAGCCGCACACTGCGCCTGCTGGTCAACAGCGAAAACAGCTTCAAGGTCTCCATGGCCCGGCAGATCGCCGCCGCATTTACAGCTGCCGGCGCTGCCACAGAAACCGTGGAGCTGCCTTGGGAGGAATACACCGCCGCACTGGCCGCTGGCCGCTTTGACCTTTATTACGGTGAGGTACGGCTAACGGCGGACTGGGACGTTTCCTCCCTGCTCGCCACCGGCGGCAGTCTCAATTACGGTGGATGGAGCGATCTCCAGTGCGATCAGCTTTTGGAGGGCTGCCGCTCCGGAGGAAACCGGGAGGCAGCGTTCCGGGGCCTGTGTCGGTACCTGCAGAGCCAGGCTCCCATCCTGCCCATCTGCTTCAAGACGGTCTCCACACTGTACGAGTCTGATGTGCTGGAGGGGCTGACCCCCACCGCCGCCGAGCCATTTTACGGGTTGGAAAATATCTCCATTCACCTCCGGGCGAACTGAGCAAGCTTTTTCCATTGAAAGCGCACCATGGAAAGGATTCCTTGCGTGACATTTCTCCCGGCTTCTGATAGACTGACGGTGAGGTGAGGCATGATGCGTGACATTGGAAAAAACATCCGGGATCTGCGTCAGCAAAAGCATCTGACGCAGGAGGAACTGGCAGAGCAGCTGTTTGTCACCCGGCAGACAGTTTCCAACTATGAAAATGGCCGCACCCGGCCCGATGTGGATCAGATCCTGCGGTTAGCGGAAATTTTTGATACAGACGCCAACGCTGTCCTCTATGGCCCGCCGGTGCCAGAAGGACGAAAAACTGCTCTGATCCAAGCTGCGGCAGGCTGTGGGCTGACTGCGGTCATCTATCTGCTGTATCGGTTTTTCCTGCCCACAGCCCAGGATATCCAAAGCTTCCACTATGACCCGCGTTGGACCGCAGCTTTGATGTATGTGGTGCGGCCCGTATTCTTATTGCTTCTGGGCTGGTCGCTGGTACAAGTATTGTCTCTCGCCGCGGCGGTCAAGCTCCCGGAAAAGCCGTGGGTCCGCTGTCTTCGCCGGGGCCTTTTGGCCATTGTTCTCTGCGGTATCCTGTCCTCACTCTTTGTTTGTATCGCCTTCTTTGTAGATGTAGGGAATGTATACTCGATTCTCAGGCCGTTTCTCTATCGGATCATAAAGTGGAATCAAAAACCGATTTTCCATTCCCTTTTGGGTGCGCTTCTCTGTCTTCTGGGCTTTCCGCCGAAGCGAAAGGCCCCGGTAGAAAAACAGATTTCTCAATAAAAGCCACGGTGCCACGAGCATTGCTCATGGCACCGTTTTTTTCATTCCATCCTTCCCGGATTCGCCTTTCCGGTGATCTGTTCCACGGTGATGCGCCAGACCGCTGTCTTTCCCCGGCACTCCGAAAAATCGCCATGGCTTCTGGGATGCTCCGGCGCCAGTCTCATACACAGCAACCGCAATGCCTTTACCTTGTCCGCCTCATCCGTCAGTTCCTCCGCTTTGCCAAGCATGACTGCGGAGGCGTAGCACGTGGTCAGGGCCGGCTGGTCCACCCATGCGCCGCCCTCCACACAGGTGACACACACCTGCGGCTGGTGGTTCAGACAGTCCGTCTTTTCACCGGCCTGCGCGCAGTGAATATACAGGCAGTTCCCCTCCCGTGCAAAATTCACCGGCACGGCATAGGGTGTTCCGTCCGACTTTGTCATAGCCAGTACGCCATAGGAGCAGCGCTCCACAATTTCCCACGCCTGCTCAGCGCTGACTTCACGATCCTTTCTTCTCATAACTCTCACATTTTCCTTTCTTTCATATCCGCTGTCATAACCTGTTCCGTCGGCAGGCCGCCATCATTCACAGGAACACAGACGGTTTAAAAATTATTATCACAGGACTGTCATTCTTCCCGCTTCGTGGCATAGTGCCTGTACACTGCCTCCACATCTGTTGTATCTGCCCGGGCCGATTCCGGTAATGCGGCCCAATAGCTTACCAGCGCTACTACCATTTTCTCCCAGAACCAAGCGTTTTTTCAGGTTCATGGTGTACCTCCTTCGATCAGCGCCAATTTCCGTTTCCGGGGCAGCTTTTTGATAGCCGCCTCCCGGCGCTGGGCGGTGGAGCGGTCCGGAGCCTCCTCTGTGTAGGCCAGCGACACCGGAGGCCGGGCGCGAGTGTATTTGGCCCCGGTCCCGTTCTGGTGCTCCCGGAGCCGACGGGCCACGTCGGTGGTGGAGCCGGTGTACAGGCTGCCGTCCCCGCAGCGGAGCATATAGACATACCAGGCCATTCTCCCACCCCCTTTTCTGCCATTTTAACATGCCGTCCCCGCTACCGCAAGACATAGGGATTTCCCTTCCCGTCATAAAGGCCGCCATCATCGTCGGCAAGAAGGTACTGGACGCCGCAGAGTCTCAGTTTCAGGCAATGGAAAGCCCTGCCTCAGGTGGCAAACATCCACGCCAAGCCGGAGGACCTTCCCGCTGTTATAGAAAAGGCTCTGGCGGACATCGACGGCCCGGTCCAGCCATATCGATCGACGCGGTGATGGAACAGGAGCAGGTTGGCTGATTTGGCAGAACAGAACCACTCCGACGCCAAAAGCATAAGGGACAACGAGAACCAAGCGCTTCTCCGTGAAACATTCTCCTGCGTCATTAAGATCGTCAGTATATCGCCAAGAGCTATATTCCAAGCAAAAAACGAGGCAGGCTGCCCTAAACGGACAGCCTGTCTTACACGTTTATATATGTTGTTTCGCTTATTGATAGGAAAACTGAGGATTCTGCACACAGCGCTTTCCACCGCTGATCTCAACATGACAGCCATTCATGTAGCCTGCGGCATCCGAGGCCAAAAACACCAATACCTTTCCCAGGTCCTCCGGCGTACCGAAGCGGCGGCACGGGATGTCCGCCAACAGCGCATCACCGTACTTCTCAATGCTCTCCGCAGCGATCTCTGTTGCGATCATACCCGGCACATAGGCCAGCACCCGGATATTGGCGGCCGCAAACTCTGCCGCCATGGATGCGCTGAGATTTTTCACGGCAGCCTTTGCGGCACTGTATGTTGCCCGCCCCGCATTGGGGTCCAGCGCTGCGAAGGAAGAAGCGTTCAAAATCACGCCTCCCCCCTGCGCCTTCATGTACGGATAGGCAGCCTTTGCCCGCCAAGGTCTTTTGGACTCAGCAGTTGAAAGCATTTTTGATATGTGCGTCGAGATAATAACAGGACACATCAGGCGCTCGCCCCTCAAACAGATAATCTACAAGCAGTTGGACCGCTTTATATCCCTGCTGATAAGGACTTTGATCGATTAAAAATTGGACTGTACCATTCTTCATGTAGGTAATATTTCGCTGTGTGGCGTCAAACCCCACAATCTTTTGAACATCGGCGGTCCCTCGTTCGTATACCGCCTGCGCTACGCCGCTCAGGCCCGCGCCGCTGACGAAGATACCCGTGATGTTCGGCATCTCATTCAAGGCATCCCGCGTACGAGCGTATGCAACATCATGATAGCCTTCTCCATAAATGATCCGGTATCCTGACGATGCCTTTGGGGCAAGGCCCCATTGCTCCAGAAATCCCTCTATCCGTTTTTCGCTGTCCTTATGCTGGGGCGTTACGCCCACGATCAAGGCGTATCCGTCAGGTGGGGAGATCTGCCGCATCAAAAGCGCCGCACATTTTCCGGCGCGGCAGGAGTCAATGCCCACATAGCAGTTTCTCAGTGCCGGCCGCACATCTTGGTTATACGTAAAAACAGGAATTCCCTGATTCTTCAGGATCTGAAGCCGTTCGTCAAACGCCTTGGACTCGATCCCGCGTAAAACGATCCCTTGAACCTCGGAAGCGATCATCTCATCGATCTTCTGCAAATACAGCAGCTCATCATCCGGAGAAACCACTTCGATCACAGCTTCGATTCCATGCTGCTGTGCATAGGCGACACCGTCTTCTATGCCCTGCTTGATCTGTTCTTGAAAGTCCGGTTCACGCGCTGATAGAAAGATCCCGATCCGGTTTCTCTTTTTCGCTATTGAAAAAGCTCGGCCCAATGTGTTCGGCTGAAAATCCAGCTCGCGCATGGCCTGTCGAACTCTCTCGGCAGTTTCGCTCTTGACCTCTCCCCGATGGTGGAGAACGCGGTCAACGGTTCCACGCGACACACCGGCCATCTTTGCCACCATTTCAACGGTTACCATTACACTGACCTCACATATCGTATCTCATTGCCATTTCCGTGTTCGTGCACGAAACAGGGGGTTAAAAGAGTGCTCCGAATCGAGCACTGATTTAAACATGTAAAAACATCAAAATCTCAACAGACTTTGCGCCGGTACAAGAGAATGTTTTAACCAAAATCTATGGAGTCCCATCTTGCGGACCAAGCCGCATTTGGCCAAACCGGACGATTGCCACAGTAATGGATTGGAATGCGAAAAAAATCACAAACAATCCAAATTGATCCTTTTTAAAATATCATACTATTTCTTGTTTTTCAATTGTGAGAATTTTTATAAATATTTAACATTTTTTGTGCTATTTGCACAGCGCTTGCGGCAATGATCATCATTTCTCAATATGCATTTTAAAGCTGTACCACTTGCATATCGTTCAGGAGAGAAGGCTTCCAAACGGTTTCGATCCCTAAAAGCAAGCTTTTCGGATCGGACGAAAGTCCCCTCTCCCTCAGTTCTTCACTATTAGCTTATTGCTTCACCAGATACTGCTCGATCGTCGCGTCCAGCAAGGCGATTTCTTCCGAAGTCAGCATCCACTGATAGACAGCGCAGTTTTCTTCGATCTTCCGTCTGCTCTGTGCGCCGACAATACAGGAAGAAACAAATTCCTTCTGTGCACACCAGTTCAGTGCGATTTGAGACAGGGGCACGTTATCCCGATCAGCGGAGATCCGATCCATGACTTCCAGGACCTTCATGACCTTAGAGAACATCGGCTCCTGGAAATGCTTATAAAAACGGTTCCGACTGTCCGTGGCTTCAAAGGTTGTCAGCTTCCGGAATGCTCCTGTTAAGATCCCGCCGCCCAGAGAACCGTATGTCATGACGCCCATGCCCTGTTCAGCCGCCCACTTCATCTGTTCTTCATTTGTGCGGACAACCATAGAGTACTGCGGCTGATAGGCTTCCAACGTACAATACTGTCCGATCTCCTCCATTTGCTCCCTTGTAAAGTTGGAAACACCGATATGAAGAACCTTACCGGATTTTTTAAGCGCATTCAGTGCGTCAGCAGTCTCAGCAAAGTCGGTATTGACATCCGGCCAATGAATCAGCATCAGGTCGATATAATCCGTCTGCAGGTTTTTGAGGGAATCGTCGCACTGCTGAATGATTTTGTCATAGTGTCCGTCACGAACATACGTCCCATTTCCCATGTAGAAATTTCCGCACTTTGTTGCCACTATGACCCTTTGGCGCGTTCCGCTCTGCTTGAGCGCCTTCCCCACCAGACATTCGGCTGCACCGGCATTATAGGCCGGTGCGGTATCAATAAAATTGACACCATTTTCCACTGCGGCGCAGATCGCATCAATACGGGTCTCTTCCGGATTGTCATCCCAGCCCGCTCCGCCGATCCCCCAGGTTCCCAGCGCCATCTCGGACGCCTTCATCCCGGTTTTTCCAAACTCCTTATACCGCATGTTCATTCCACCTTTCTGCGCCTCTCAACGAGCATACGCCCGGAGGCATCCGCAGTCAATAAGAACAGAAACCCCGGCCGGCGCACCGCCAGTGCACCGAGGTCAGTGCTCCTATTCTCCCAGCCCCATGTTGCGTTCGCTCCTAATTAAAATGCCCCCGCAGTTTTCGGTCCATGGCCGCACTGAAAAGCAAGACCCTGAGCCTGATCTCCAGAGCACGTGATCTGTACTTTCGTTTTAGGGGCTCTTTTTTATAGAAACCGGTATGTAATTTACACCTGTTGGCGTCATCTGTCAACGGGAGCAGCTGCCGCCGCATGAAAAAATCAGAGCAGTCTCTCTGCAGCCGCCATCAGTCTCTGCCATTCATTTTAACACGCCGTCCCCGCCGCCGCAAGACATAGGGACTTCCCTTCCTGTCATAAAGGTGAACAGGAGGTGGTGCGCATGATCTCTGCCGCGCTGATGCTGTTTGCCAATACGCTTTTATTTTCTCTGCGGCTGGACCGCAGCGGGTCCTTTCCCCGGCCCCTTTCCGCCAGTGAGGAAAGGATGTGGCTGGAACGTCTGGCTCAGGGGGACCCGGAGGCCCGGAATGTCCTCATTGAGCGGAATCTTCGCCTTGTGGCACATATTGTGAAGAAATACTATGCGCAAAGTTCCGATCAGGATGACCTGATCTCCATTGGGACCATTGGACTTATCAAGGGGATCTCCAGCTTTGATCCCTCCAAAGGCGCCCGGCTAGCTACTTACGCAGCAAGATGTATTGAAAATGAGATTTTAATGCATTTCCGGTCTCAGAAAAAATTGCAGGGAGAAGTATCCCTGTCGGAGACCATCGAATCGGATCGGGAGGGCAACGCCTTGCAGCTGATGGACGTCATCGGCGTGGACGACACCATGCTGGAGGATCTCTATGACCGGGACAGCGCCCACCGCCTGCGGCGGCTGGTGAAGGAGTGCCTGACCCAGCGGGAATCGGAGGTCATCCGTCTGCGGTACGGTCTTGGCGGCACCGTCCCCCTGACCCAACGGGAGATCGCCTCCACATTCGGCATTTCCCGGAGCTATGTATCCCGCTGGAACTAATGTAAGCGATGCCCGGAAAGCCTTGAAAATCAAGGGCTTCCGGGCATCGGTCATGTTAGGGGTAGCGCCGCCATTATTGTAAGTGGCGAGAAAATTAAGGTAAGCGACCATTCATCAATTATTTAGAAGCAATGATCTAACATCATCTATTGTGATATAAGGAGTTGAAACTCCTCGTAAAGGTATTTGTAGCCTACCGTTTTCGCTATGATTTCTAAGTGCTTCTATAGTTGCATCAGAAGGTTCTTTTACGACAATTAGGCAATCAGAAATCAACTTCTGCATACCCGTATATACGCTCCAGTATCCTGCACAGCGACCAATTCGATTAATAACTATATCTCCATGATTGAGGTATTTTCTTTGAGATGCTTTGGTTCCAGTACAGTACCGAAGCCCTGGCATCCAGCTGTTGTTTACAAAGGTGCTGGAACAATGGAGAATAACATCCCCTGTTTTTGAGAAATACTTGCTGGAAATGTTTCCACGGTATATTTGCAAGTGTTGATCTTCTGCTAAAGTGTATGAGTTGTTATCCCATGTACCATCAAGGATTCTTCTCAGTGTAATAGAAAAGGATAGTTTGATGCTCCATTTTGAGTCGTAGTGAGCTTGATACACGCTTGTTGCGGTATTATATACATAGGTAGCACACGGCTCTACTTTTTGAAGGATAATTGCCACTGTATTTAATGTTGCCTTTTCAAAAGTATTTGAAGGGAGCTTTACGATTGCATGTATATTGTAATTGTGCGCTAGCCATTTTCGGCATTCAATATAGCTAGAACCATTCATATACGTTGATGGAAGAATAATTATCAGAAAACTGTCTGTGTGCATCAATTTTAAATTCGCCCATAGCAGTTCTGCTTCATATCGTTTGCTTGTGGTAAAAACATTCCCTGCTTTCCTATATTTTTTCTTCTTTTTTGAGAGCGGGCCAAAAGGGGGATTTGATAAGACAAGATCATACGTCTGTTTTGCCTTTTCTTGACGGTTAGCAAAAGATCTACCATCATCACACACAAATGTTGCTCCTTCAATGCAATGAGCGTGTGCAGCAGGATCAATATCAACACCTGTAATTTTGACTTCAGGATAATGCCTCTTCGCGGCAGCAAGTAGATTCCATGATCCGCAACAGATATCGATAGCACTACTGATAGAAGCCTTTTGAGGAATCAATTCTAGTAACAGGGCGGCTAGTTCAATAGGTGTGTAATAATTATATTTGCTCATAAACCACCACTAAATAAGGTATTGTGAAACATTATAGATTGTTGCGGAACGTACACCACGAGAACATACTGGGCTTTCTTGTGCATAATCATAAATAATTCGCACATTTTGGCATCTAGACGCAAAAATGGCACATGCAGCAGAATGAGGTCTAGTTCCTAACGGAATAAGCACAAAATTCCGTGAGGGATGGTCGGTTAAAATTCCATCTAAAGTCTGCAATGCATCAAAAACACTATTGGCTTTGCATTTCCGTATTTTTTGTTCAGATGCAGTATGCTTGAGAACCAACATGCAATTTCTCAAGGATTCAAATTGCCAGTATGGATTATCGGAGGGAAATCCAATAATTGGGCATACTTCGTCATAATCCATTCCCTCAAGTATATTGTTTAGTCGATCACCATCGAAGCCAAGGAAAGGAACGATTACCTCGTTTGACTTGTTTCGAGCAGCCATTCCGGGGATCATCGCTGCAGGGAAAGTCTTGGAATAGAATTCATATTTTCCATATGGTGTTCGATTAAGATACTCAAGCGGTTTAACGTATGAGAGAAACAAACGAGCGACTCTGATTTTAGTCAATAAGATGTTAATAATGAACATGATAACAGAATGCTGCAGGCTGGTTATATCGACCAAAACGTTTTTAAAAGAAATAGCAGGCATGCTCTCTAATACACGAGGGACGTTCGAAAATTGAACCCTTTTTGTGGTCGTTATTCCACCGGCCGTATAAAAAACAGAGTAAATTTTTGTCGCTAAATCATAGTCTATAGACATGATGGGTGTAGCTGTTTCTTTGAAACAGTCGTAAATGTAATGTGCGCGATCCTCAGAACATTTGGAACCTCTAATAATTAAGGTAAGGTTTTGGTGCAAAAAGTCTGCCACATCCTCGAATTTATATTCTTCTCTACTTTTCATCAGCCGATCACCTTAAAACAGTGTTGTTTGTTGCGAAAGATTCTTGCTTTCCGGAATTGTATTTTTCCTGACCCAATATCTATCAAGATATGCTTTTGTAACTTGCTCTGCTTTGGATTTGTCTCCGGAAAGTAGATCAGATATTTGAGAATTTGTAAAAACAATTTTCCTTTTTTTGAAATAGGAAATTTCAAAATATGGTGTGTATATTTTGTTGAGGTGATAGTCTAAAACATGGGTGTTTAATGCTTCTTTTCCCTTTGTTTGCGGTAGCTCCTGAAGCGCGGAGCAAGTAATTGCGCAATCCAACACATCGCGATGGTCTAACGAGTCTAAAGCATCCATTGTAAAATGATTTGGCTCGGGTTCACCTAATGTTAAGCGTTCATTTCTATGAAGTTCTTTAAAGATCTGTCCAAGGCACTGAATAAAAATTCTGAGATTAGAGCCATATAATGGGAAAGAGCTGGTTTCTTCGACTTTGTAGCGGCTAACAAATCGGGCTGCTTTTGTTTGTATTTCGGGGGATAAAGGACTTGGTTGTTCCCACCCAAAACCGTTCATTATTGCAAAATTAAAAGCTTGTTCACATAATTCCAAAAAATATCTCACAATTCCAGAGGATAGCATTACATATGTATCAAAGCCGTAATACCATTTTTCCAAACCGGATTCTTTGGCAAGCAGAAAAACTATACCTGTTTTTGTAGTATGTAACCATTCATCGTATTTTTTCTTTTTGGGAGTCTTACGGTTGTATTTCCAATCTAAAAAACAGGAAGTGAGCTCGCTCAAAGTAGGGCGATAATTAGAAGAACGGAGCAACAAGGCTTGGTGCATACGGGCGTTGAGTAAAGGGGCTTCATTACATAGGGTATCATAATAATACTGAAATTCTTCTTCGTCTTTGCTTAGAGTCCAAATTATGCGTTCCAACGATTCTTTAAACTTGAGTGTCCGATTCTCAAATCGAGCTAATTCGCAATCAATACTATAACTGTCTCTTATACACATCTG
>DXUR01000660.1 GCA_019417795.1 Clostridiales bacterium
TGCTGCTGAGCAGTCAGGAGGGCATCATCATCCGCCTGCACGCCAACGAGATCCCGCTGCAGAGCCGCTACGGCTCCGGCGTGCGGGTGATGCGTCTGGGCGAGAACGACAAGGTGATGGTGCTGGCACGCACCGACCACGACGACGAAGCACAGACCGAGAAGATCGATGCTTCCGAAGCCGATGCCGAGCCCACCACCGAGCAGCTTGCCGAGATGGAAGCCGCCGATGCAGCCGCCGCCACCGAAGCCCCGGAGGCAGACCCGGAAGAGAAGGAATGATTGATCTTCCGTCAGGTTTGTCTGGACTTCCCCTTGAAACTGTGCTAAAATGAACAAAATCACAATACCCGTGGGGGAGTAGCAGGCGCTTTGCAGAGCGCAGCAAGTCAACACAATGACCGCTTTCCGGTCTGGCTTGCTTTCATTTGCGAGACTCATGTGTTTTGGTGCGTGTTTGCTGCGCCCGTGCACATGGAGTGGATCTCAAAAAATCACCCGGTCCCGGACGTACAACGCGCCCGGGGCCGGGTTTTGTTTTGGTTTGGAATACGGTCAACAAACAGGAGGCAGACAGAATGGAATGGAGTTTTGTATTTTTTCTCAACAGCGTTTTGCTGGGCGTGGGGCTTGCGATGGATGCGTTTTCGGTGTCCATGGCAAACGGCCTGCACGACCCTAAAATGAACAAGGGCACGATGTGCAAAATTGCGGGAACCTTCGGCATTTTTCAGGCCGCAATGCCTATGATCGGCTGGGTGTGCGTGCATACCATCGTGGAGCTGTTCTCGTCCTTTGAGACCCTGATCCCGTGGATCGCGCTGGCGCTGCTGAGCTACATCGGCGGCAAGATGCTGATGGACGGCATCCGCGGTGAGGAAGCCGAAGAAGCGGCAGAGCTCAGCGCCGGGGCGCTGTTCATGCAGGGCGTGGCTACCAGCATCGATGCTCTCTCGGTGGGCTTCACCATCTCGGAATACGGCTGGCTGATGGCGCTCACCGCTGCTATCATCATCGCGGTGGTCACCTTCTTCCTCTGCATGGCGGGTCTGCGCATCGGCAAAAAGTTCGGCACACAGCTTTCCGGCAAGGCCAATATTCTGGGCGGCGTCATCCTTATCGGCATCGGACTGGAGATCTTCATCACCGGGGTGTTTTAAGGGACGATTTAGAATGGCTGAGCTTTAGCCATTTTTAGAGAAAAAGATTTTAAATAAAAAATAAATCGGGAAGTTCCACAGATCTTCCCGATTTATTTTTTACGGATAGGGGATGCAACCAGTAGCGGTGTTTTGCAGATTGCAAAATTCTAAAATTTAAATGCTCTTGAAAAAATCTTCATCTACTTCATAGGTCTTTACTTCACGAACACCAATGCCGTATTCTGCAATTTTGTCAATCAATTCTTCACCATCAATCAGGTCAATCTGTTGCTTACCGGGATTGGAAGCTTCTTCTTTTGCAGACTTTGAAAAAGTACCGGTTGTAATCAGAACACCTTTTTCAATGTCAGTTGTAAGAGAACCGCGAAAATCACGCACAAAAGAAGCACCGACAACGCCGCTATAACGTTTACACTGAAAAGCAACATTAAAACTGAAAATACCGTTGATTTTAAGCTTTCCAGTGCCATCTATTCCACCGTCACCAGATTTTTTTGTGACGACCACATGAGAAAAGCCACTCTCTCTTAAAATTCGCTGAGACAGACGTTCAAAGCCGTAGGGATCCATAGTTTGAAGAATATGAGAAAGCTGTTTTCGCCATGGCTGAACTTCTTGTGGTTCATCAAATTCGGATTCCTTGGAAATAGGTGTGGTTAAAACAGGATTTTCTTTTTGGGCTTTTTGATTTTTATGAATAGTGGATACAATTTTTTTCGCGTTGATACTTTCCACTTTGGCGTATTCAGGCGTAACAGTCCAGATACAACGGGCACTGTTTTGAATAACACCATAGAGTCGCATATAAGTTCTTGCCCATGCAGCCTGATAGGACAGTTCCGTCAGGCTGGAACTGTCTTTATGGGGAATATCGACAATATCACTCTCTAAATTAAGATAGGAAATAATTCCACTCAAGATGTCCTCATTGTTTCCAGAACCACCCAGATTTTGAAGAACTATAAAAGTTGGCTCAATCAGGTCATTGTACCGTGGAAGCCTTTTATCAATAGTCTGCCGCATGATTTCATCTCCTGTTTTTTATTTATTGTAACAACACTGTGTCGAAAAAACAAGATCAGAAGTGGAAGAAAAGAAGTTGTCATACAGGGTTAAAGATTTTACATCTCTTGCGTGGAAGCTGCCACTCCCCGTTGCGACCCCTTCCGTGAAAAAGCGAAATGGGAAAATCCGCAGATTTTCCCATTTCGCAAATAAAAAATAATTTTTCCGCTGAAGATGCCCAGAGCAGCGCGGAGGGCATTCTAAATCGTCTTTGTTCCCCGTGGAACAATTTTGCGTTATTTTACGGTCTCCGGCTCAAAAAAGTCGGCGTATTCCTTGGTCAGCTTGCTGCCAAGGCGGCGGATACCGCCGTATAGGTGCCGCTCCACCAGCGGCTCAAAGGCGGCAAGGTCGCACCGCTCGATGGCGTTC
>DXUR01000661.1 GCA_019417795.1 Clostridiales bacterium
CATCCACATACTCCTGATAGTCCTTGTGGACATCCAAATGGTTGGGCGCCAGATTGGTGGTCACGGCGATATGGGGGCTTGTTTGCATGGTCATCAGCTGGAAGGAACTGAGCTCCAGCACCGCCATATCCTCCGGTGCGATCTCCGGGGTGTCGCACAGCAGCGGATGGCCGATATTGCCGCCCACATGGACGATCTTCCCCTCCGCCGCCAGCAGCTTGGAGATAATGGTGGTGGTTGTCGTCTTGCCGTCGGAACCGGTCACCGCCAGAATGGGACAGGGGCAGACTGCAAAGAATGCCTCCATCTCCGAGGTGATGACGCTGCCGCCGGCCACAGCCGCCGCCAGCTCCGGCACATCCGGCCGCAGACCGGGGGTGCGGAAGATCACATTCTCATGGAGGTCCGCCAGGTATTTGCTCCCTAGCCGCAGCTTGCAGCCCTGAGCCGTCAAAGCCTGCCCCAGTTCTCCCAGATCCTCTTTTTTATCCCGGGCGGTGACGTCGATCCCCCGCTCCAGGAGTTTTTCGATCAGGGGACGGTTGGATACGCCCACGCCGATCACACCTACCGTCTTTCCCTTCAGGGAGGACAGATATTCTTCAAAGGTCATAAAAACGCTCCTTTATAAAAGCCGTCTATCATCGCGGCTTTCGCCCGGTTATCATACCACACGCCGCAAAAAAATTCAATGTAAGGGTTCTGTTTTTCTGTTTCTCACCGGGCCGCTCCCTCCCTTTGACCTTTTTCGATGTTCTTTCACTTGACAAGCGTCCGTTTTGCAGATAAAATGAAATGTAGTATTGAAAACTATTTTCGCCGATCCACTGTCAACATCCTGTGGGTCGAGGTAGGAGTGTGTCATCATGTTGAATCTTGTCAGCGACAGCAGCTGTGATCTGATCTCCGGGGAACTCAATTCCCCTTACGCCTGTCTGACAGTAGCGCCCATGTGCCTGCACGTCGGCGGTCAGGACTATCTGGATACGCCGGAGCTGGATATTCCGGCATTGCTGAGCAAGCTGGCCCATCATCCGTCCTCCTCCGCCTGTCCCTCTCCCGCCGCCTATGCCGAGGCCTTTGAGCAGGGCGAGGAAACGGTCTGTGTGACCATTTCCTCCAATCTCTCCGGCTCCTATAACGCCGCCATGGCCGCCCGGGATCTGGTCCTGGCGGAGCACCCGGAAAAAAAGATTTTTGTGCTGGATTCCCGTGCCACCTCCGGCGTTATGATCCTGCTGCTGCGGAAGGCCGCTGAGCTGGCGGAAAAAGGACTGCCTTTTGAAGAGCTCTGCGAAGCGCTTCAGACATACCAGCGCAGCACCCAGATCTGCTTTACCCTGGAGCACTTTGACAATCTGGTAAAAAACGGCCGGATGCCGCCGCTGGCCGGGACTCTGCTGCAGACGCTGGGGATCCGCCTCATTGCGGACGCCACCCCTGAGGGCACCATTCACATGGCAAAGAAGGCCCGGGGCGCCGAACATACCGCCAAAGCCATCGCCCAGCTCATGTCGGAGTCCAAGGACTGCACCGGCAGCCATGTGATCATCACCCACTGCCAGAATCCCGAAGGTGCCGAGCGGCTGCGGAACGCGATTCTGGACCGTCTGCCGGTAAAGGCTGTGGAGATCCTGCCCTGCCGGGGTCTCACCAGCTTCTACGCCATGGACAAGGGACTGATCCTCTCTTATTGATCGACTTCCCATTGACTTTTCCCGCTGTTTTGCGTACAATAGACCCGCGAGGAAAACAGACAGTCGCGCGGAAGGGGCGAAAGACCCTTCCGTGAGGAAAGTCCGGGCTCCACAGGGCAAGGATAACGGGTAACGCCCGCCGAAGGCGACTTCAGGAAAAGTGCAACAGAGATATACCGCCTCGTCGTCGCAAGCTTCATATCCTTTGCCGCGCCGCACGCGGCACGGCGCACTCATTCCGCTGCGCCTCCTCTTCCGAAAAGAACCGCTTTGCTGGGTTGGGTTCTTTTCGGAGTTACGGGGGTAAGACGGAGGATGCGAAAGGATATTGAGCTTGTGATGACGAGGTAAGGGTGGAAAAGTGCGGTAAGAGCGCACTCGATGGCTGGGAACAGTCCATCGCTGTAAACTCTATCCGGAGCAACACCGGTATGGGAGCAGGGGCTTCGGGTCCCAAGGCTGGCCCGGCCGCTCCCGGGGTGGCTTGAGCGTACCGGCAACGGTACGTCGAGATAGATGACTGTCAGATACAGAACCCGGCTTATAGTTTTGCTCGCGTATATACAAAAGGAACAGCGGAAATCCGCTGTTCCTTTTTCTCTTTTCAATTCCGAACAGATGTGCTATACTTACTCTTATCCAATCAAAAACAAACTCATGCTGCACAACATAAGATTTCACCACACTGAACATGTTTTGAAAATTATGGAGGCCTGATATGATTGCTCTTGCCGTCGTTTGTACGATCTTAGGTGGAATATTGGGTGCATTTCTTGAACCCGTCTCGCTCTCTGTTTCCATTCCAATCGCAATTATGGGGGGATTTATATTAAAAGCGATCAAGAATAAAGGATAACAATTTCCGGAACACCCCATAATCTGTCTCTTATACACATCTCCGA
>DXUR01000662.1 GCA_019417795.1 Clostridiales bacterium
GCACAGAGGGATCGCTGGCCAAACTCATCAAGCAGCGTACCATCCTCAATGTGCGGAAAAAGAGACGGCAGCACCTATACACGGCACTGGCAGACGCAGAGGCGCTGGCTCCCAGCAAGGCGCTCTACGAAGAAGGGCTCACCGGTATGGAAGCGGAGTTCGAGAAATACATGGAAGCTGTAAAGCAGTTGGAGAAATGCGGCATTTCCGCGGAACGGCTGACAGAAGAAAAAGCCGAGATCTATGAGCAGCTGGCGAGCCTGAATCGTGAGATCCGGGCAGAGCGCCGGAAACTGAAGCTCTGTCAGGAGATCAGACAGCAAATTCCTGCCATGGAGCAGGACATTCAGAACACAAATGAACACCAGAAGGAGGTGCAGGAACATGAACATCGGAGGCGGTGAAGCGGCGGACCAGTTGGTACGCATGATGCTATCCGGAAGCGAGGTAGCTGTCCGACTGGGCGGCTCCGCCCTCAAAAATGTGCTGGCGCTGAGCATGGCGCTGGCGAAGAACCACAAGACGATCTCCGGAAAGGTCAATCTTGCGAAGATGCTGAGAGAGACCCGCGATGTGCGCAAGTTTACCATGTCCCCGGAGCAATACCAGGAGTTCCGAAAACGAGCCGGAAAGCAGAAACTCCTGTTTTCCGCCATTCGGGATACAGACGGCCACGGTAAGGTGGTGGATGTCATCATGCCGGTCACAGAGATCGACCGCGCCAATCTGATCTTTGGCCGCATCCAATACCTCGGCCGACCGGAGCAGGTACAGCAGGAGCAGCAGGGACCACAGCGAGAGGCACCGTCCAAGGACAGAGAGGCCCGTACAGCGCAGGGGGCACCCCAGGTCGAACAGGCTCACCATCCGCAGGCCAAAGCCCCCGTAACGCCGCCTGTGGACCAGCGGCAGGAGGTGCCGTCAAAAAAAGGATCTCGGTCGGGACACGACTCGCCCGCTACCGCGCCCAGCTCGACCTCGTCCAAAGGCGAGAGCCGGACGATGAGTGAGGAACGCCCTTCTGTGCTGGAACGCCTGGAGCGCTACAAGACACAGCTGGATCAGCAGCAGAAGTCGGCCCCGACCAGAACGAAAAATCGGCAAAAGAGCAAAAACGGTAAAGTGAAATAAGCATTATAGATCACCCAAAGCAGTCTCATCGGCGGATCGTGTACCGCCGATGGGACTGCTATTTTTTTCTCTCGGAGGGGGATCGCCTGAAACAAACATCCAAGCAAAGCGACCTGATCTTTCGCCTTTTCCTCTACATACCGGTCGTCTGGGCAGCGCTGCTCATTGCGCAGTCGATGGGCGGCGGCTTGCCGGAGCTGCTGTCTAAGCTGACCGCCGCGCTGGAGCATCCATTCCAGATCCAATGGACGGACAAGAGTTTGCTGTCCATCCTCATTTGCACTGGCGCCTACATTATGGGTCTGTGTCTGTATGACGCGGAGGGGAGAAGGACGCGAGACGGCGAGGAACATGGTTCTGCCATGTGGGGCTCTCCCAAACAGGTCAACGCACAGTTCTGCCAAAAGCAGAATAAGATCCTGACCCGCCATGTCCGGCTGGGGCTGGACACACATAAACATCGACGCTCCCTCAATGTGCTGGTCATCGGCGGCAGCGGCGCGGCCAAGACCCGCGGCTATGTGAAACCCAACATCTTGGAGGCAAACACGAACTATGTCATTACAGACCCGAAGATGGAGGTGCTGACAGATACCGGAGGCTACCTCAAACAGCAGGGATACGATGTCCGGGTACTGAACCTCGTCAATTTGGACCAGTCCGACGGCTATAACCCATTCCGCTACCTGCGGGATGAAAAAGACGCGCTGAAGCTGGTGAACACGCTGATCCAGGCGACCACGCCCAAGGGCAGCCATGAGTCGGACCCGTTCTGGACGAAATCCGAAACGGCACTTTTGCAAGCTATCATCCTCATGCTGCACCAGGAGGCACCGGAGTATGAACAGAATTTCTCTATGGTCATGCGGGTGCTGGAATATGCTGAGGTCCGAGAGGATGACGACGAGTACATTTCGCCGCTGGATCTGCTATTTCGTGCCATAGAGCATGAAGATCCGGAGAGCGTCGCGCTGCGGCAATACCGGGTATTCAAGCAGGCCGCCGGCAAGACGGCAAAAAGCATCCTGATCAGCGCCGCTGTGCGGCTGGCTCCCTTCAACCTGCCGCAGATCAAGGCGATCACGGACCATGACGATATGGACCTGTACACACTGGGCGAGAAAAAGTGCGCCCTCTATGCCGTGATCCCGGACAATGATACGACCTTCAACTTTTTGGTAAGCTTGCTGTACTCCCAGATATTCCAGACGCTTTACTACTGTGCAGACCAGCTGCACCATGGCGCACTGCCGTGTCATGTCCACTTCATCCTCGACGAAGCGCCGTCCGTCAACCTGCCTGGGCTCCCAAGGGAACTGGCGACCATGCGTTCCCGCAACATTTCGTGCAGCACGATCATCCAGAACATGGCGCAGATCAAGGAACTCTACAAGGATTCCTGGGAAACCATCCCCGGCAACTCGGACACGCTGCTCTATCTCGGCGGCAACGAGG
>DXUR01000663.1 GCA_019417795.1 Clostridiales bacterium
CACGCTTAAAATTCGCAATTCCCATTGAAACAGGATTGAGCTTGATATTCTTTTTTCGGCTTCGGATGTCCTTTTGTGCCGGGGTAAAACGGACGGCTTCAATCGGGGAAATCCCTGCCGCAATTTTTATCGGCTTACGGATGGAAACAGATACCATGATCCAACTGCTTATGAGTGTCAAAATAATCGTTGCCACATAGGAAACAGCATTAAATCCCTTGGGAAACAAAAGAAAACCGCCGCATACACCCAGCACTGTACCAATCAAAATCCCGATACTGCCGAGTTTACGCCCCTCCCGCTTTACAATCCGCTTGATTTGCTTTGGCGTTGCACCAATCGTCCGTAGCTGCCCGTAGCTCTTGATTTTGTCATTGATGGAGATACGGAAGATACTCTGGATCACAATATAGCCGCCGATCAGAACAATGGCAATCACGCCAGCCATCAGTGCAAAATCAAAGGATTTAGAAGCATAGGCAAAATACTTGCTGTTCATTTTGGGCATAGGAAGCTGATATTCCTCCGCAATCTCCCTGCAATAAGAGGTCATCAGTTCTTCGCCCAACTGGTCGCTGTTTTTGAAATGGACATAGGCGCGATAGCCAGTCGGGTCAAACCCTTTCCATCCTGTCAGGGCAGCGTTGGAAAGAATGATAGCGCAGGTATTCGCTTCTTTTTCATTTACGCTGTCCGTAATGCCGGTAACGACATAATCACCATGAAAACTCTCTGTATCTAAGGTCACAGTGTCCCCGATCTTGGCATTGTTTCCATAGGTGGAAAGAAAGTATTCGCTTACAACAACTTCATTTGCTTTTTCAGGAACCCGGCCCTCTAACAACTCCATCTGCGCCTTGGCAATCTCCATCATTTGCGCGTCGCAATACACATAGGACGCATGATAGCCCTGTTCTGAAAGCTCCTCACCCAGCATATAGTAGCCGCCTACGCGCTCAAACTCCGGCAGTCCTTTCAGGGTTTCAATGTCGTTTTCCTCTACGCCCAGCCAGACCGCCTCATAAGTATCGACAACCTGATTGCGCTGCATTTGTGTCAGGGAGGTAGACACAATTCCCGTAAAGCAGATCAGAAATGCCGCCAGCGCAACGGCAATCACCACCATCAGATTCCGGCGCTTCTCGCTTTGCAAACTTTTCTTTGCCAGCTTCTTTGTAATGGCGCTGGTATCATTCTCAAAAGGCCATGTCATAGCCTGCCACCTCCTTACTCCACAATCTTGCCGTCCTCAATGCGGACAATCCGATCTGCAAGGCGGGCTATGTCGTCATTGTGGGTAATCATCACAACAGTTTGCCGGAACTCCGCACTGGTGCGCTTGATAAGCCCCAGCACCTCGGCGCTGGTCTTGCTGTCAAGGTTGCCGGTCGGCTCGTCGGCCAGCACAATAGCCGGTTTGGTAATCAAGGCGCGGGCGATAGCCACACGCTGCTGCTGTCCGCCGGAAAGATTGTTCGGCATATTTTTCAGTTTATCTTCCAGCCCCAGCAGGTGAACGATCTCGTCCAAAAACTTCTGATCCACCGTGTCCCCGTCCAGCTCCACCGGCAGGACGATGTTCTCATACACATTCAGGATCGGAACAAGGTTATAGTTCTGGAAGATAAAGCCGATGTTGCGGCGGCGGAAGATGGTGAGCTGTTCGTCGTTCATTTTCGACAGCTCTTTGTCCCGGACAATCACGGTTCCGCTGGTGGGAGTGTCCAGCCCGCCCATCATGTGAAGCAGGGTGGACTTGCCGCTGCCGGAGGTTCCCACAACGGCCACAAACTCACCGTCATTTACGGAGAAGTTCACGCCGTCAAGGGCGCGGGTGATATTCGGCTTTGTGCCGTAATACTTTTTCAGATCAATCGTCTGCAAAACGCTCATACTCAAAACTCCTTTCAAGGCTTTCTGCCTGTTGATAAGGTCATTGTAAAACCCAAATGTCCGCGAAATGTTACAGCGGCCAAAAAATTTCATTGAAAATCGGGGTGAAATGTTACAACGCTCGGACATTTCAAAAAAATTTACGGCGGGCAGCCGGAAATGGCCGTCCGCCGTAGCTCATGATCTGTTCTAAAACCAATTCGCCTTTTGATTTCTAAATTGAGGAGTATCGCTTTCTTGATAAGGATTGTAGGTATTACGGTTACACCCAAACTCTTTTAATGATTTTATTTTATTGTCCTCTGTCCATTCAATCAAAGAAATACCGTCAAATTCCTCTATATCCCCATTGTTCATTCCATTTTTGAAATACCACTCTACAATCGTTTGATTTTCTTTATGGAAAAATTGCTTGATTTCCCAAACTACCACCTTTCCACGGGTATTCCACTCCTGAAACCAATGTTTTACTGTTTTACGATTGCTATACTGGGGACACCAACTTTCTGTATAGAGTACATCTTCCGCAAAAATATCATCAATGCCCATATCTTTCTGATAAAGCCACATATCAAACCACAGTCGGATTATTTTTTCTCGTTCATTCATAATAGAAACACCTCGCTTGTTTACTTTCATTTTGTAGGCAGCATAATGGAAAATTCCGAACCCTTGCCCGGCTCCGAAACCAC
>DXUR01000664.1 GCA_019417795.1 Clostridiales bacterium
CACTATACTGTCAGCCAGATCAATGGTGACTGCGAGCAGCTGCCCGCATAAGTATCTTGATGTGACCTGCGCCACATGACACATGAACAAAGGGATGCCTTCGGTTGAACACACCGGAGGTATCCCTCTTTTTTTATTTAAGGAGGAAAATACAATGTTATGTGAAGTACCATTAACCAAAGAACAACAGGCATTTGCCACCGCCCATCATAGCCTGGTCTATAAGTTTCTGAACGAAAACCGGTTGCCAGAAGATGAATTTTACGATGTAGTCATTTTCGGCTATCTGAAAGCCGTTCGGGATTACTTTTCTGATCTCACCGCACAACAGTTCACTTTTTCCACCATCGCTAATCGGAGAATGAAATTCTGCTTATTCGATTACTTCCGTACCCAGGAGCGCCGCAAGCGCAATATGGAGGTTCTCAGTATTCATGTCGGATTATATCCTGATGGTGCACCTTTAGAAGATACCATTCCTGCCCATGACCCAATCATGCAGCAGTTGGAAATGGATCTTCTGCTCCACGAACTGGCCGGCAGAGTATCCAAGCAGCAAATGGATATTGTGCATCTGAAACAGGGCGGCTATGGTATCCGTGAGATTGCCCGCACCCAGAAGGTTCCTATGCGGCGCATTAAAGAGCTTCTGGCCGAAGTCCATGATGTGCTGTTGGACATTTGCTATGGGTAAACCCATTACAGATACGAAATACCCTTACATCCACATTTTCAAAAAGATTGGAGGTCAAACCGAATGAAGAAAGAAAAGAAACAGATCGTTTTGAATGGTTCTCTGCTACGTCCACTGTCTGTTGGGCGGGGTGCGCTTCTGCACGCCGGAGGAAACATCTACCACACTTCGCGTGTGGTGGCGATTCTGGAGGAGTCGGAGGATTGCGTCCGTTTTGAAACGCAGAACTCCCACTACCATCTGTCCATGTCCCCTTTTCCGCTGGCGGCTGTCAGTCCGCTCCCTGTGAGATTGGCCGCATGTGCGTGAAGGGACTGTAAATGGATTGGAACAGCCGGCTCCCGCTGACTATTCCACAAGTTCTGGCCGTGGCGGATACCATTCCGTCACGGCTCTTTTTATGGAGGAACAAAATGAACGAAGAAATCATGAATGAAATTCAACCAGTCCGCCCCAAAGACCAGTTTACCTTTTCCTGCCGTCAATGCGGGGCGTGCTGCCGCAATATCGAAGGCTGTGTAATGGTGGAGAGTCTGGACGCCTACCGCCTGGCTCGCTATCTCCGAACAAAAGGTGAGCCCATTGAAGGAATAGAGGATTTCCTGTTCCGCTACTGCGAACCGGAACCACTGACCGAAGAAGGCTTCCCTATCTATATGCTCAAGACAAAAGCCCCAAACGGCCCCTGTATCTTCCTTATGGATGGGCGCTGTTCCGTCTACCCTGACCGTACCCGTACCTGCCGTATCTATCCTCTTACCGTAGGTCCAGGGGAGCGTGGCCGTGATTTTGAATACTGCCTGTGTCTGGACCGGCACCGGAGCCACTTTACCGGCAGCCGGGTATCCGTCAAGGACTGGTTGTATCAGAATTTTAAGAGGGAAGACAAAGAATATGTAAAGCGGGAATATGAGATCGCCACCGAACTGGGCAAACTGATGCGCGCCATTGACCCTGACATGCGGCAGGGCATTGTATTCAAGGTGATCTACTACCGCTATTACAATTTTGATTTAGACCAGCCTTTTCAGCCTCAGTATGAGCAGAATAACCGACACCTGTTAGCAGACCTGCACCGGATTGCCGGGGAACAGTAAAAGGCAAATGGCTTTTAGAAAGGGGGCCTTATTTTATGAATTTACACGAAACAGCAATGGGGCAAAGATTTTTTAATGTTCAGCTCCCTGCACTGATCAACACACTCAAAGATATTGCGGCGGCGCTTTCCCGCCCTGCACCATCTGCTATATCCTTTCCGGCAGACCCACGCTTTCTCACTTCGCTCTATTATGGCGAATATGAAGCAGATGTGTTCAAGCTTGATAAACGCCTCACACCTTTTAATCAGGCAGTACAACAGAAAGAAAAAGCTCTGCTCCCGCTGCTCTCCAACGAGGCATCCATCGCTTTTGAACAGTATCAGACTGCGGTACAATGCCGCAATTCTGCTGTATTGGAGCAGGCATACGCCTCTGGTTACCGTACCGCTGTGCAGATGTTTGCGGCAGGCTTAGGCCCACAGCCGCCAATACCGGAACATGAGGAGGATAGCAATGGATGAGAACAGACTGCCCGAACTGCCCCAGGAAGCTTTTCGGCCAATGATCGCACAATCAGTCCAACTGGAACAGTTTTTGGGGGAAGAACTGATTTTTTGCTTTCGGGATCTTGATGGCGTCCATACCTTTACTACCTGCTATGGCGATATCTACAAAACAGTCAACGCACTGCGGGACTATGTCCGGCTCCTGGAATCGGTGTGCGATCAGTGGGAGCTGACTGGATTCCATCGTGCTACCTATGAGTACCATGCCGAAAAGCTTCGTAAAATTGCGGATAAGCTGCAAGCTGGTATCGGCTACGACTATGACAAAGCTGTGGAAAGA
>DXUR01000665.1 GCA_019417795.1 Clostridiales bacterium
GTGCAGAGAACTGGAAACACACAAATTGGACATAATTTTTTTACCAGAGAATACAGACATATCAAAAAAAACTCATTATAATGCACGGATGGTTCTCCTTCGTTATGCCCCAGTTGTGATGGAATATGCTGACTTGCCCATTGAGCCGATTACCCAGAATCAAATCACACAAATAGCACTATGGAGGGATTCCAAAAAATCACCTGTCGTCGATTTTTTCATTGGATGCCTGAACAAATTTGCCGTGGATCAGTCGCAGATGTAGGTTTTGACGTTGTGTGTTATAATATTGAAAAAGGGAATCGCTTTTACTTGAGTGACAGATAGGAGGGTTAAAATGGAACTGCCAAGACAAGATCCGGATCAGCTTCTTCGTGCGATCCGTAACGATGCATCCACTAAGAAAAGCGGAAAACTCAAAATCTTTTTCGGTTATGCCGCAGGTGTCGGAAAGACCTATGCCATGCTTCAGGCGGCTCATCAGGCTAAGGAGCGTGGCATCGATGTGGTTGCTGGATACATAGAACCCCATGCCCGACCCCAGACGATGGCACTTCTGGACGGCTTGGAGCAGCTTCCTGTGAAACAAGTTGCTTACGAAGGAATGACCCTTCGTGAATTTGATCTTGATGCTGCGCTCAAGCGAAATCCCCAGCTCATACTGGTGGATGAGTTGGCCCATACCAACGCCGAAAGCAGTCGGCACACGAAGCGGTATCAGGATATTCAGGAACTGCTAAATACTGGAATTGATGTCTATACGACTGTAAATGTCCAACATATTGAGAGTCTCAACGATACAGTAGCCTCTATCACCGGAATTCTTGTGCGGGAGCGCATTCCGGATTCCACCTTTGATCAAGCAGATCAGGTAGAACTGGTGGATATTGAGCCTGCGGAGTTGCTGGAACGACTGGCAAGTGGAAATGTGTACCGGGAAGATCAGGCGCAGCGGGCAACAGTTAATTTTTTCACGCTGGAAAATCTCACCGCATTGCGGGAAATCGCCCTCCGTCGGTGCGCTGACCGGGTGAACTTGCTGACGGAAAGCGCCAGAGTACAGAGCCGAGGCGATTACCATACAGACGAGCGCATTCTGGCATGTCTTTCCTCGTCGCCATCCAACGCAAAAATCATTCGGACTGCTGCAAGGATGGCAAGAGCCTTTCGGGGAACATTTACCGCTCTTTATGTGGAAACGCCAAATACAGCGGCGATGAGTGACGATGATAAAAAGCGTTTGCAGGATAATAAGCGTCTGGCTCAGCAACTTGGCGCTGCGATTGAGACAAGTTATGGCGATGACGTGCCTTATCAGATTGCGGAATTTGCCCGTCTTTCCGGCATCTCAAAAATCGTAATTGGACGAAGTACCATTGCACGAAAGAATATTTTCAGCAAGCCCACCTTGACGGAACGCCTGATTTCCAGCGTACCTAATCTGGATATTCATGTGATACCGGATGCCAGCACAGGAACCAGCTATCAGGAAAAAAAGAGTAAGGCGCAGGTAGATGCGATGCCCCTGCGTGATGTTCTGAAGAGTATAGTCGTATTACTGGTAGCTACACTAATTGGCTGTGGCTTTGACGCTCTTGGGTTCACGGAGAGTAATATTATCGCAGTTTACATATTAGGCGTACTTGTGGCCGCTGTAATCACAACCAACCGACTGTGCGGGATTCTGACCTCGGTTGTCAGTGTGCTGGTTTTCAATTTCTTTTTTACCACTCCGAGACTGACATTCCATTTTGACGATCCGAACTATATTGTTACCTTTACCATTATGTTTATAGTAACGCTGCTTTCCGGATCTCTCGCTACCCGGCTGAAAGAAAATGCGAAACAATCTGCCCATACAGCTTACCGTACAAAGATTCTTTTTGAAACCAACCAGCTTCTGCAAAAAGAGCAGGATGAGAATGCGGTAATCACCGCTACGGCAGGGCAGCTCATGAAGCTGCTGAAAAAAGATATTGTCGTCTACCTGTCTGATGGTAAAGAACTTGCCACCCCTAACGTTTTTCGTGCTGTTAATAGCATTCAGGAAGATTTAATTTCTGAGAACGAGAAAGCAGTCGCCGATTGGGCCTTCCGAAACAATAAACACGCCGGTGCCACAACAGATACATTATCCAGTGCAAAGTGTTTATACCTTGCGATTCGGGTTAACCAGAATGTATATGGAGTAGCTGGTATTGCTGTGAACGGTACTCCATTGGACTCTTTTGAAAATAGCGTGCTTCTTTCCATTCTTGGCGAGTGCGCATTGGCGCTGGAAAACATCAAAAATGCCAAGGAGAAGGAGGAAGCGGCTGTCCTGGCACAAAATGAACAACTTCGTGCCAACCTGCTGCGGGCAATCTCCCATGATCTTCGGACGCCTTTGACAGCGATTTCCGGCAGCGCAGACAATTTGCTTGCAAATTATAAAAAAATGGACGATGCACTACGGGAGCAGACCTTTACTGATATTTATGACGATTCCATGTGGCTAATCAATCTGGTTGAAAATTTGTTAGCAGTCACACGAATTGAGGGCGGACAGGTCAATCTAACTCGGAGTATCGAACTCA
>DXUR01000666.1 GCA_019417795.1 Clostridiales bacterium
GCTGCGGCGGCTTGCAGAGGGCGGCGGAAACGGCGCTCCGGGAAAGCGGAAAGTTTTTGCCCTGGCAGGTGGTAACACTGGGCCGGGACGGAACCATTCAGGAATAATGGAGGTAAATCGTATGAAAGCAACAGTGAACGAAAACTGCATCGGCTGTGGCCTGTGCGCGGGAACCTGCCCGGTGGTGTTTACCATGGGGGATGACGGCTTGGCCCACGGTGGAGAGATCCCGGCCAACCAGCAGACCGAGGCAGAGACCGCCCGGGACGGCTGTCCTGTCAGCGCTATCAGCATTGAGGACTGACAACGGAAAGACCTGCCAAACGTCTTTAGCAGTCTATTCTGAATCAGATCAACAACGCAGCCGTCTCCCGGAGAAATCCGGGAGACGGCTGTAAAACGATATGGAGTTTTGAGATCGACAGAGAAGTTGCCGGGACAGCTCAGACCTTGCAGGTCCAGCCATGGGGATCGGGCTGCGTGCCCCACTGGATCCCGGTGAGGGTGTCATACAGCTTCTGTGCCAGAGGGCCGGTTTGGAAGTTGTTGATGGTATATGCCTTGCCTTCGTAGGTCAGTTCACCGATGGGGCAGATGACGGCGGCGGTGCCGACGCACATGGCCTCCTCCAGCGTTCCATTGGCGGCGGCCTCAAACAGCTCGTCGACAGAGATGAGCCGTTCCTCTACGGGCATCCCCCAATCCTCAAACAGCTGGAGGCAGGAGCGGCGGGTGACGCCGGGGAGGATGGACCCGGTCAGCATGGGGGTGATGATCCTGCCGTTGATCTTGAAGACCACGTTCATGCCGCCGCCTTCCTCCACATACTTGTGCTCCACGCCGTCCAGCCACAGTACCTGAGAATAGCCGTTGGCAAAGGCCCGTTCTCCGGCCCGGTTGGAAGCGCCGTAGTTGCCGCCGCATTTGGCCTCGCCGGTGCCGCCCCGGACAGCCCGGACGTCCTCGGTCTCCACGATGATCTTCACCGGCTCCATGCCGTTGTCAAAGTAGCTGCCTACCGGGGAGAGAATGATGATGAACTGGGCCGTGTGAACGCCGTGAAGCCCCAGCTTCGCATCAGTACCGTACAGGAAGGGACGGATGTACAGAGAGGTGCCGGGATCAGAGGGGACCCAGCGCTCGTCAACCTTCACCAGCGCCTTGACGGCTTCCAGTGCGTCCTCCGGGGGGACTACCGGCAGACCCAGGCGGATGGCGGAGTTTTTCATCCGCTCCATGTTGTCCCAGGGGCGGAACAACTGCACCTCGCCGTCGGGCCGGCGGTAGGCCTTCAACCCTTCAAAGACCTCGGCGCCGTAATGGAACACACAGGCGGCAGGGGACAGAGAGATGTTCTGGAAGGGGACGATACGGGGATCGTACCAGCCTTTTTCATCGCTGTAATCCATGATGAACATGTGGTCGGTGTAGTGGATGCCGAAGCCCAGCTGATCCGAGGGGAGGAGTGTTCCGGGGTGTGTCGTTTTCGTGATGCTGATATACATGGATGATACCTCCTGAAAAAATAAGAGTCTGTTGATAAAGTGGCAGATTTTCCACGACGGTAAGGAAGAGTGTGTGCGGGAAACCCAAGAAGGGTGTCCTGCGCATTGGAATTAAACATTTTCAGAACTTTTGTAAAGTTCTGAAAATAAGTTCGAGTTCTTTCAAATGTTTTACGCTTTGACAGCCGGATAACCGGAGCGAAAGCAAACAGAAAAGCGGCCCCGTCGAATCGACGGAGCCGCTTGGTGTTTCAGGTCCGATCCTCAGAGGATCGAAAGGGAAACCGGGCGTTGTACCGGGATTCGACAAATGGGAAAATGATGTACCAGAATAATAATGGGTAAAATAATAATGGACGCCAGCAGCAGGCTGTCGTCCAGAATCATAGCGATATTGGAGTGGGAAGAAGCTTCAGAGCAGACGGAAACGGCGCAGACTGCCTGCGCAGAAGCGTATGCAAAAGTAGAACCGGTCATGCAGGTCATCGTTTGTCTCCGTCCTTTCACTCAAGTTGGCTGCAGTTTAGCACGGTGAAGGCGGTCCGTCAAGAGGAAATCACGCAAACGCCCAAGAGATCGGCGGTGTGACCAACAACCTCATGTTTCCGAGCAGGTGATTTTATAGGAATTTGCGGAAACGGTTGCCGATAGGTCGGCCTTTCCAAATACGGAATCAGGAAAAGGACCGGCAGCGGGGGTTGAACCCCCGTTGGAAATCTGTCATAATAAGAAAAAAACAGGCCGGGCAAGAGGCTCCGGCGGAAACGGATATTGCCCATGAAACAGATCTGTATCGGCATTCTGGCCCATGTGGACGCCGGAAAAACAACCTTATCAGAGGCCCTGCTGTACCGGGCCGGAGCCATCCGCCGTCTGGGGCGGGTGGACCATCAGGACGCCTTTCTGGACACCGACGCCATGGAGCGGCAGCGGGGCATTACCATCTTTTCCAAGCAGGCGGTGCTGGAACTGGGGGAGACCCGTGTGACGCTGCTGGACACCCCCGGCCATGTAGACTTTTCCGCCGAAATGGAGCGAACGCTGCAAGTGCTGGACTGCGCCGTGCTGGTG
>DXUR01000667.1 GCA_019417795.1 Clostridiales bacterium
GGCTGCATCAGTGTCAGCAAATACCGATCACTGGAGCGCTTGACCACTCTCATATAAATATATTCTATCACGCAAAGTAGTAAAATCATAGCAGCAGATACAAGCAGCATTTCAGACACTGTCCCACGGGTTCGGGACGAGAGTATCCCTGTAAATAACGCCCTGACTCCAAACAGACTGCTGACAGCCGCAACCAATACAGGAAGTCCCATAAACCAGGTAATTTGCTTTCCAGCAGACTGGCAAAGGGTTTCGTAAGTAGCTCCCAGGCGGATCAGAGTCTGGTATCTGCGCCCGGTTTTCTGCTGACTCATCAGGAACTGAACACCCACGATGGTGTTGGCAACTACCAGGAAAACAATCGCAAGATAGAGGGTAATATAACTGGATGCTATGGTGTAGAAAAGCTGACGACCCATATTCTGAAGATAGCTTTCATATTCAATGCCAGTTTCGTCCAGCTTCTCGTTCAAATCCAAATATGCAGTCATAAGGCTATTTCCATCCAGAGCCTGCTCACTGAGCACCGCATTGACATAGGTATCATACATTCCCTGGCTATAATATAGGAATGCTTCATCCGGAAGAATCAATGCAAAGGACAAGGTTATAGAACGGTCCGTGACCAAATTCACAGACTGAACCTCTCCTGTAAGATGAATCGGACTACCATCCAGTTCCACCTTGGGATGCCCGGCCAATACTTGGTTCAGCATTGCGGTACGGCTTACCGTAGTAAACTCTGTATCAATATAGACAGCGGCCTCCTTTTCGCCTAATTGGAGAGCCGGATTGCCGGACAATTCCAACAAACGATTATAGTCCGATAAACAAATCAAATATGGGTATGTGGCATAATCAAGATTGTTCAAAAGGACATCCCGGTCTTCCGACTGGGGCAGGCTTCGAAGAGAGTCCATAACAACGTCCATGCTGTAGGCATTATCATAATCTTCTGTGGTGTGAATACTCCCAACCCTCATTTCAAAAAGCTCTGAAAATTGATTTTCCAAACCGTTTTCTTTCAGGGCTGCCTTTATATTCGGAAGAACCTGCGATGAATCTTCTGCAGTATGATCTTCAAAAGTATAGTCGATTACATGGCCAGAAGACAGGCTATTCGTTCCTGCAATTCCTACGCCCGCACCAAAACAACACAGCGCCGCCAGAATCAGCAGGGAGCTGATGGCCATGGAGGTTGACTGATGAATAACATTCTCCTGAATCTGCCGGAAGGTAAATACATGAAGCTGCTTATTTCCTTTTCCTTTCTTAACAATCAAAGCAATCAGCGCACGCATCCCATAGAAAAGCAGCATCGTACCAACTATGCCCAACAGCAAAGTCAGTCCCATCATACTTACCTTTGTCCATGCAATTCCCTGAATCGCCATGTAGTAAGCCACTGCCAACATCACACTTCCGCATATAGCAGCCAGTCCATAGATAACAGATGGCATTTGCTTTTTGGGGCGGTTCGTTGGCTGGGATAGCAAAGTACCGATCTCCTGGCGGCTGATTCGTCCACTCAAAATCAGAAGTGCCGTCAGCTTAATTGCCAGAAATCCTGCCAGCGTCCATTCAATCGCAGACCAGGATAAAGAAAACTGATGACCGATGATCCCCATGCCTACCAGTTTGGCGGTGACAAGACTGACAATTTCTGAAAGCACCACAGCCACAGGTAATCCTATGAGCATGGCAAGAATACTGGTCAGGAAATCTTCCGCCAGAAGCATACCAAACAGTTTACTTCTACGCATCCCCAACATTAGATAAACACCAAACTCATGCCGTCTGCGCTCGAACTGATACTTGCAGGCAAAATAGATCAAAAAGAACAGAATACCGAGGGTCATCCCATAAAACGCAGGAATCAGAAGCAGGAGTTTGTCAACTGCGTCACTCTCCATTTTCTGCAAAAAGAGCATCACATCTTGAGTGGAGATGGAAAGAATCATGTAAAAGGCAACAATAGAAATCACCAGGGAGCTGAAAAACAGACCGTTTTCCTTTCGGCTGCGGCGGCTGTTCCGAAGAATGAGATTAGAGAACATTTGCGCTGCCCCCTCCCAGTTGCGCCATCACCTTCAGGATGCGCCCGTAGAACTCCTGCTGGCTTTCGTCTCCACGCCGAAGCTCATGAAAGATCACGCCATCCTGGATGAACAGGATGCGCTTACAGAAGCTGGCGGCATTGGAATCATGGGTTACCATCAGGATCGTAGCTTGTTCGTCACGATTCAGGCCGGACAGCTTCTCCATAAGACTTCTTGCGTTCTTAGAATCCAGCGCACCCGTCGGTTCATCGGCAAGGATCATTTGGGGATGTAAGATCAGAGCCCTTGCTGCCGCAACACGCTGACGCTGGCCACCGGACATCTTGGACGGAAACTTATCCAGAACATCAGAAATTTCCAGATAGTCAGCCAACTGCTTCAGCCGCTGGCTGCTTTCTGTTTCGGCTACCCCATGCAAGGAAGTCGGGAGCAGGATATTTTCCCTGCCAGTCAGGTTGTCCAGCAATTCAAAGTTCTGGAATAGATAACCAACTTTTTTGCCACGGTACTC
>DXUR01000668.1 GCA_019417795.1 Clostridiales bacterium
GCAGCTTGGTGGACGCCATCGGCTACCGGACCTCCTTCCTCATCATGCCTGCCTGCATGGTGGGATGTACGGCCCTTCTGTGGGGGTTCTTTGCAAAGGCAAAGAAGCTGGAACGGTGTGATTAAAGGACGGATACGGTCATTCAAATCAATGCCGTCAAGTTTGAAAAACGTAACCGGGAGCCATGGGTTAGAAGATTAAGAGAAATGCCGTTCCAAAAGCAACTGGAACGGCATTTCTTATCTTTCGATATTCGGCATCTTCTGTCCCCGAAGCTCCTGCCGGATGGCACGGAACTGCTCCGGCACATCCGCATCGGTCATCGCACCGGGGACATCCACTGTCCCAGCGGCTTTGGCGGCTTCATAGAACCAGCATTTATACTCCACGGTCTCCAGCGTGTGCTGTAACTGCTGGATCTGCTGGGTGAGCACTTCCCGCTGATGCCGGAACATTTCCAGCCGGGTGTCAATGGTGTCGTCTCCCTGCATGGAAAGCTCAATATACTGCCGGATATCCTTGATGGACATTCCGGCTTTTTTCATGCAGCGGATGACCTGCAGCCACTCGAAGTCGTTTTCCCGGAACATCCGAATGCCGCCGGAGGAACGCTCCACAAAGGGAAGTAACCCTTCTTTGTCGTAGTAGCGCAGGGTGGAGGCAGGTACGCCAAGCGTTTGTGCCATTTCGCCTACGGTATAGATCATCTGAAACCTCCGTTTTTTCAAAAAGCCCTTGACTTAAAGTGCGCTTTAAGTTGTATGATAAAATCAAACTTTATCAACATCATAATGCGGATGCACTCCGCTGTCAAGGAGGTTCCTATGAGCAAGAAGGTATTGATTTTGTCTGGCAGTCCCCGGAAGGGCGGTAACTCTGATATTCTATGCGATGAATTTCTGCGTGGAGCGCAGGATGCCGGGCACAAAGCAGAAAAGATCCGGGTCGCTGAGAAGAAGGTGGCTCCCTGTTCCGGCTGCTACTACTGCAGCACCCACGGCGGAGCTTGCGTCCACAAGGATGATATGGCAGACATCCTGCAAAAGATGATCGATGCCGATGTCATTGTGCTGGCAAGCCCGGTATACTTCTACTCCATCAGTGCCCAGTTGAAGGCAGTGATCGACCGTACCGTGGCACGGTGGCTTGAGGTCAAAAACAAGGAATTTTACTACATCACCACCATGGCAGACGAGGAAAAAGCCTCTGCGGACACTACGCTGACCTGCTTCCGGGGCTATGCAGACTGTGTGGAAGGTGTCGTGGAAAAGGGAGTCCTTGTAGCATGTGGCGTTTACGAGCCGGGTGCGGTGCGAAACACCTCTGCAATGGCACAGGCTTACGAGATGGGGAGGAACGTATAATGGCAGTGAAACAGACAGCAGGGCGGGATGCTCTGGGCGAATTTGCACCAAAATTTGCAGAACTTAACGATGAGGTACTGTTCGGGCAGGTGTGGAGCCGAGAGGATAAACTTTCCCTCCGGGACCGCAGCCTTGTGACGGTGGTGGCACTGATGGCGCAGGGACTGACGGACTCCTCGTTTCGGTATCATTTGACGGCAGCAAAAAACAACGGTATTACCCGGTGTGAGATTGCAGAGATCCTGACCCATGCGGCGTTTTATGCAGGCTGGCCCAAGGCGTGGGCGGCTTTCCGCATGGCCAAGGAAGTCTGGGCAGAGGACGCTGCAGAGGATGCCAAGGCACAGCACCAGAGCGAAATGGTGTTCCCCATCGGTGCATCCAACGACGGTTTTGCACAGTATTTCAGCGGAAAAAGCTATCTGGCGCCCTTGTCCACCGCACAGGTTGGCATTTACAACGTCACCTTTGAACCGGGCTGCCGGAACAACTGGCACATCCATCATGCCGCAAAGGGCGGCGGACAGATCCTTGTCTGCGTGGCAGGCCGGGGCTACTATCAGGAATGGGACAAGGCGCCGCAGGAGCTGCATCCGGGCGATGTGGTGAACATTCCCCCGGAGGTCAAGCACTGGCACGGTGCCGCACCCGATTGCTGGTTCTCTCATCTGGCCGTGGAAGTGCCCGGCGAAGGCACCTCTAACGAGTGGTGCGAGCCGGTGGCGGAGAAAACCTATGGGATACTGCGGTAACCTCTACGATATGTACAACAGGGAGTTCCCCGGCGGGAGCTTCCTGTTTTTCATTTCCTGCAAGATGAGCCTGTTCCGCCTGCCATGCGGCTGTCTGTAAGCAGACGTAAAAAACAGCAAGGCTCCCGCCCGGAGGATCTGCCCCGGGTGGTAGCCTTTATTTCCCGGGATATTCAGGACAGTGGAAAAATTTTCAAAAAAGTTGCAAATCGTGCAGGAAATCTTCCTTGTAGTCCGTTTTATAAGATGGTATCATGACATTGATTTGCGCAGCTGACCCGGAGCAGGAACTCGCAGGCGGGATGATTTTTGCGGGTGCGGCGGGAAGGGCGCAGAGCGATGAACGCAGGAGGAATGCATTCTTCTTTATCACAGGTCTACAGGAAAAATCACAGGAGGTCAGGCTTTTCATGCTAGGTTTCAACAAGAAGACACAGGACGCCTC
>DXUR01000669.1:0-2035 GCA_019417795.1 Clostridiales bacterium
GTCTTTTACATCGTCCAGAAAGGATTCTTCTCCGAGGGTGTTCACCTTGAAGAACACCGCTTGACTGCCGCCCGCCGTAATCGCAGACAGCCGGATGGGGCTGTCCCCATTCTGGAACATGGTCAACGTCAGGCTCAGGCGGTTGCCGCCCATCATGCTGTACCGTTCAAACACACGAACGCTGCACCGGGCATCGCCCTCTTTGAAGTCGCTGCCCGCTTCCAGATTGGCCGACCAGCTGCTGTCCGGAATTTCCTGTTCCAGTTTCCGAAGCAGTTTGTCAAAATTCTTGTTTCGGATGGTCTTTTCAAAGATTGCCATAATGGTTCCTCCGTTATGCCAACGAAATTCGGTTCCTTTATCTGGAATACGAGCGAAGCTGCCGAAAAATTGCAGAGAAGCTCCTCTCAATAACCGAACGCCAGTGCGCCGCCATCCACGGCAAAATCCTGTCCGGTGATGTAAGCGGCACCATCGCCCACCAGGAACTCGGCCATCTTACCCAAGTCGCGGGTGTCACCGTAGGCGTGCAGCGGCATCCGGTTCAGAATTTTCTGCTCCCGGGCTGCGTCCACTACCTGCTCGTTCATTTTGCTGCGGAACCACCCCGGCGCAATGCTGTTGACGGTGATGTTGTCCTGCGCCCACTCCACGGCCAGAGCGCGGGTCATCGCCAGCACAGCGCCCTTGCTGGCACAGTACGGCACCACCTCGCTGAAGCCCAGATGGGCGCTCATGCTGGTGATGTTGATGATGCGGCCCTTGTCCGCACTTTTCTTCAGATAGGGGTAGCAAATCACACTCATCTGGAACAGATATTTGACGTTCACATTCACGATATTGTCAAACTGCTCCATGGGAAAGTCCTCGGCCCGGCATTTATAGCTGACGCCTGCGTTGTTTACCAGAAAATCCAGACAGCCGTTATGCTTTGCGGCCAGCTCCGCCACCAGTGTTTTCATAGCTTCTGCATTGCCGATGTCACCCCGCAGATGGACAACGCCCGGTGCACTTTCGCCTACACCCTCTTTGGGCTTTCCGGTGCGGCTGACAACATAAACTGTTGCGCCGGCCTGAGCCAGCACGTTTGCGATCTGGAAACCGATCCCGCTGCTGCCGCCGGTGACGATACCGGCCTTTTCCTTCAAACCTGCCATAAAAAGCACCTCTCATCTTTTATCTGCGACCTGAAAGCTGTCAGCTTCAGTATATCATACCTTTGCAGGATGCGAAAGCTCTTATGTACGCCGCCCGCAGGCGGCAAAAATCAGTTCATTGGAAATTCCAGTCCTGCAAACTCGGCATCCGTCAGCCGTTTCAGCTTTTCAATGACCTGCTCTGACAGTTCCCGCAAAGCAGTTTCATCCGGCATCAGGTAGCACTGCATCAGCCGCAGCTCCCGCACCAGCCCCTGCCGGGTGCCGGTATTGTAGAGCATCATCAGCATCAGCTCATCATGGTTAAATTGCATGGTCATTTCTCCCCTTCCGGCACTTTGTGGGATTGCATTCCGGCATATCGCATTTCGCCTTGAGTTGGCTCAGCTATGTATGACTATCGTTATTTTTCTTTACAAAGATGGCCTGCCATGCTACAATAGCCGCATCTACGGCCACCGGACAACAGGAAAGGAGTATCTTATGGCCAAAACTGCCGACACCATTGCCATCTATTCCCGCAAGTCCCGCTATACCGGCAAGGGCGAAAGTATCGGAAATCAGATCGACCTCTGCCGCGAATATATCCGCACTCACTACGGCGATGCCGCCGCGGAACATGCCGTTGTCTTTGAGGACGAGGGCTTTTCCGGCGGCAACCTGAACCGCCCGGATTTCAAAAAGATGATGACTGCGGCCAAGGACCGGAAATTCAAGGCCATTGTGGTCTACCGTCTGGACCGCATCAGCCGCAACATCAGCGACTTTTCCAGCCTGATTGAAGAACTGGAGCGGGAGACCATTTTTGACGGTGTGCCTGCCCGACGTCAGGAAAAAGGGCAAGCTCTCCTTCATAAATTATAGTAACAATTTATGAT
>DXUR01000669.1:2045-2555 GCA_019417795.1 Clostridiales bacterium
AGTTTTTTGCCACAAAGTTTCTGTTTCTTGCGCTTCATCTGGAAAGCGGCAGCTTTCCCCGCCCGCTCAGCCCGCAGGAGGAGATCAAGACCTTTTCCGCTTTGCGGGAGGGCGACCCGTCCGCCCGGGAAAAGCTCATCCGTCATAACCTGCGCCTCGTGGCCCACATCGCCAAAAAATACTACGCTCTCCCCGGTGAGCAGGACGATTTGATCTCCATCGGCACCATCGGCCTGATGAAGGCCGTGGACACCTTCGACTCCACCCGCCGGGCCAGATTTTCGACTTACGCCAGCCGCTGCATTGAAAATGAACTCCGGATGCATTTCCGGCGGCTGCGGCGGGGCGGAACGATGGTTTCTTTGCAAGAAACACTGGAAGCCGGAAAAGAGGACACCGCCCTCACCTTTTCCGACGTTTTGCAGGACAGTTTCTGCATGGAAGAAAATTGTGAGCGTCAGGAAGAAGCTGCCCGCCTGCGCCAGCTCATTGAGGGGCTGCCTGCCCGGG